>DATIEU010000160.1:0-2031 GCA_035455565.1 Steroidobacteraceae bacterium
AGCGGCGTCCCCGCAAGCATCACGCGTGCCATCGCAAGCCGCCGCCGCTGTCCGGCCGACAGTACGGCGGCAGTTCGATCCGCAGAAGATGCCAGTCCGACTCGCGACAGCGCATCATCGATCTCGGCAGCGCCCACGGGACGGCGCAAACCGACTTCGAAAACGAGATTTTCGCGTGCTGTCAGTTCCGGCTTCAGCCCGTCGCTGTGCGCGAGGTAGCTCAGGCTTGCGCCGTAAGCGTCGCGGTCCGCAGTGATCGGGCAACCGCCCCAGGCGACCGTCCCCTGCTCCGGCGTCAGGAATCCGGCGAGAACGCGAAGCAGCGTGGTTTTGCCAGAGCCATTCGGTCCGGTGACATGCACACAATGGCCGGCCGTGGCCTCGACGGAAACCCCGTCGATCACCTTGCGTTCGCCGCGCCAGACCTGAATATCCCGCGCGGAAAGTCCTGAAAAATTAAACGCTTGCAATTGGAATATGACCGGCCAGTCAGGTCGCGCGGACTATACCAGAGTGAGGCCTGCCGGCGCCCAGCGAACGGTCAGACTGCGCCGCACTTATACTCGTTCGCATGCGCACTGGATTTCTGGGCATCGCAGTCGCAACCCTTACGATCGCGACCGCTTGCACTGGCGACAACGACGCACCTGCCAATGCGGGCGTTTCAGCTGAGAATCGCGCGCCACCTGCGTCAGCGGCCGCGGACATGGGAAATGGCGACGCTCCCGACACGAGCGAGATGGACCAGATCGTGCTGGAGAAGATCAACGCGAATCCGGCGGTTGAAGGCAAGGCAACGCTCGTCGAGTTCAAACAGAAATCCATTGCGACCGAGGCGCTTGGCGACTCGATGAAATCCGCCGTGGTCGAGTTCGAAGGCGTCGTGACCTTCAGCGGCGACGTGCAGTGGAGTTGGCAGGGTCCAACGAAGGCCGGCGAGCCCCAGAAGTTCGAGGCGCGCGCGGAATATCTCAATCAAGGCCAGGGCTGGCAGCTCGTGCAGCCGCTCGGCATTTATCCGCTCTGAGCGGCGCTCCTGCCGATCGCGTTCAGACGCTCCTGCAGCTTGATGCGATCGAGCGAGTGGAGCGGAAGGCTCGTGAATAACTTGATCCGGCTGTCGAGCTCGCGGAAGGCCGTGCGAAAAGCCGCCCATTTCTCGGCGTCCGAGCCCTGGACTGCCGCAGGATCCGCGATGCCCCAATGCGCGGACAGGGGCTGGCCGGGCCAGATCGGACAGATTTCGCCGGCTGCGTTGTCGCAGACCGTAAATACGAAATCGAGCGGTGGCGCCCCTGGCGCGGCAAACTCATCCCAGCTCTTGCTGCGCAGTGACTCGACTGGAAGGTTCAACCGTTGCAGCAGTTCGCGCGCGATCGGGTGGATTTCGCCTTTTGGATGACTGCCTGCGCTAAAGCCGGCAAATCGTCCCCGGCCCAGCTGATTGAGGAGGCTCTCGGCGATGACGCTGCGCGCAGAGTTCCCCGTACAGAGAAAAAGGACGTTGAAGACCGGCTCGGCCAAGAGGAGCCTAGGCGGCTTTCGGTTCGCAGCACGGCTTGCCGTCGCGTTCCCGCGGGCCGGAGCCATAGACGGTGCTCGAGCCGGTCGTCAGAAACGTCTCCCACTTCACGCCCTGTGGATCCTCGATCCAGCTCTTCTCGCTTTTCGCATAGCAGCAGGTCGTGGCGCCTTCTTCGAGAATCGGCGCATCGGCGCGCTTCAGCCGCGCATAGACATCCTCGAGCTCCCCGGTGTCCTCCACCTGGATACCGAGATGTCGAATGCCACTCGCCCCTCCCCGACGCGAGATCGCGAAATTCACGCGCGGATCCTCGAGCATCCACTTGGCGTAATCGTCCTTTCGGACAGTCGGTTCCGCGGCGAAGAGTGTCGTGTAGAAGCGGATCGAATCGGCCAGATCGCCGACGCTGACATGAACGTGCAGTCGTTTCATAAGTATTTCACCATGAATGCGGAGCTCGCCGGACAGATGTCCGAGAACTCACGGGTTGAACGAATGGACTCGGG
>DATIEU010000161.1:0-4135 GCA_035455565.1 Steroidobacteraceae bacterium
TTGGAAATCTCCCTTTCACGGCGACCGATGAAGGGGTGCGTACCCTTTTCTCACAGCACGGAACGGTAGAAAAAGTATCCCTCATCACCGATCGCGATACCGGTCGGCCGCGCGGCTTCGGCTTCGTGGAAATGTCGAACGCCGATGCGGCGCGCGCGATGCAGGCTTTGAACGGCATGGACTACGAAGGCCGTGCGCTCAAGGTCAACGAAGCGCAGGATCGCGACCGCTCGGGGGGCAATGGCAACCGCGGGCCGCGGCGCTACTGAGCATCCTCAGACGATACCGGGCGTGGGCGGGGCCGGTGTGCCCCGCCCAACTCGTTCACGGCGCAGGAACGCTGTAATCGTGGCTTGGCGCAGCACACGGAGATTCCATTCACCGGTGGAAATCCGCGTCATGACGTGCGATGTGTGCGAGCGCGACATCGGCTACGAGGACGAACGCCGGCCGCGCGCGCATTTCCGCGTGAGCCGTCACCCCAATCCCGGTGCACTCGACAATCAGGAACCCGCAGTGGTCGTCTGTTCGCGCGAATGCCTGCGCGCATTCGCCGAGACCGCCGCCGTACCACGGCCTCCCTCGCCTGGGAAGCGCGGCCGACCCATCAGCAGATTGCCAAAGAGGTAGGTCATGACAACGGTTGTCATCGCAGCACTCGCAATCATCTCGCTCTATTTCGGCAAGCGCTGGAGCGACTCGAGTGTCGAAAACATCCAGTTGAAGGCCCAGGTAGCCGCACTCAAGCGCCAGCTCGCGAGGCGCGATCGCTGATGCGATGAGCTGATGCGATGAGCGACTACGAATTCACTTTCTCACTCCGCATCCGTCATCCGGACATCGATCCCGTCGAGATCACACAAGCGCTGGGCCTCGAGCCGCAACACACCTGGAAGGCTGGCGATCCCCGGCGCGGATCGACCGGCGAAGCCCTCGAAGGCCGATACCGGGAGAGCTACTGGATGGGGCGGCTGATGGAGGACCCGCAACTTTCTACTTCCGACCTCACGTCCGTGGAATCAGTGCTCCTGCAAACCCTGACGCAGCTGCGCCGGTCGCAGGATTTCCTCTCGCGCCTGAGCAAAGGTGGAGGCGAGGCGGAGCTCCACGTCAGCTTGTTCACCCGCAAGAATTTTCAACTCAAGATGTCCGCGGAATCCCTGACCCTGCTCACTCGGCTGGGGTTGGGCATTGCCCTCGAGGTCAACTCGCAGGTCGTGGGCGAACCCGCCGCGTCATCGCCAAACTGAGCCGGGGCAGATCGCTACCGGTTCACCAGGTCGAGCATCGCGCGATCGTAGCGTGTCCCGGCCGCCATGCCCTGTGGCGAGAGCTCCTCGATTCGGGCGAGATCGGCGTCGCTCAACTCGACATCGGCCGCCGCGGCATTTTCTTCCAGCCGCTCGATACTGCTCGTGCCCGGAATGGGGATGACGTTGTCGTGCCGCCTCAGCAGCCACGCGAGCGCGAGCTGCGCCGGCGTGACCTGCCGCTGCTCGGCGAGCTCCCTGAGGTGATCGGCGAGCGCGAGATTCTTCGCAAAGTTTTCACCCTGGAAGCGCGGATTGTTCCGACGCCAATCGTCCGGCGCAAGATCGTCGAGGCTGTGAAAGCGTCCGGCAAGGAAGCCGCGGCCGAGCGGACTATAGGCGACGAGCGCGATGCCGAGCTCCGCCAACGTCGGGAGAAGCTCATCCTCCGGGTCGCGGCTGAAGAGCGAGTACTCGCTCTGCACCGCTGCGATCGGATGGACCTCGTGTGCACGGCGAACAGTGGTTGGTGAGGCCTCGGACAGACCCAGATGCTTCACCTTGCCTTCGCGGACCAGCGCCGCCATGGCGCCCACGGTCTCCTCGATCGGCACGGACGCATCGACACGGTGCTGGTAATAGAGGTCGATGTGGTCTACGCCGAGGCGCTCGAGTGAGGCCTCGCAGGCACTGCGCACGTACTCGGGACGGCCGTCGATGGCGCGCTTGGCCCCGGCGGGCCCGTTGACGAAGCCAAACTTGGTGGCGAGCACGACCTGCTCGCGCCGCCCCTTGATCGCCTTGCCGACCTGCCGCTCCGACTCGCCATAGATATCGGCGGTATCGAGCAGCGTGATGCCGAGCTCGAGCGCGCGATGAATCAGGGCGATGGCGTCGTTATCGTCCCGAACGCTGCTCGTGTAGGTGCCGGCGATGCCCATGCTCATGCAACCCAGTCCCAGTGCGGAAACAGTGGGGCCCTGACGGCCGAGCTTGCGGTGTTCCATGGCGGACGCCTCGCGTGTGTGTGTGGACGGTGGAAGGACCTTGCGACTGCGCTGCCCCTGAGAAGTTTCCCGCCGCCGCGCCCTAGCACCGAATTGGCGCCGATCGGCGACTCGAGCGGGCTGGATGTCACACGGCAGAAATATTCCATCTCTGTGGGCGTAACGCGGCCCCCGGAAAATTCCGTTTAAACGTCGAGCAGTCAGAACGCATCTCATGACCAGACAGTGAGACGTGCGAGGCGATCGACAAAGGTTTTGTTAAGGCAGCTTCAAGTAATGCGTTTGTTCGCTGGACCGATAGAGCCGAGAGTACGCACAGAGAGAAGGAGAGAGACATGTTTACGCTGCACCGCATCCGAGACTTCACGCTGGCCGTAACCCTGGGCATGGGAGCCTTGGTCAGCACAGCGACGCTCGCCTGCGAGAAACCGACGATGGTTGAGGTCCGCGATGCAGCAGTCGCCTCCTTGGGCAGCATGACCGTGACCGCGCCCCGCCTGCCGGCGACCTACGGTTCGTTCGCGGACCTCGGCTCGATGACGGTGACCGCCTCGCGCGCCGATCTCCGCGTGGCCGATCTCCGCGTGGCCGATCTCGGCGGCATGACGGTGCAGGCGTCGCGCATCAAGCCGGTGTCGGTGGCCGCGAGCGCTTCGAACCGCGCCTTCAACTGACCAGAATCAGGGAATGGGGTCGCATTGGACACTCGAGCTCCATGTCGCACCCCCGACCAGCTCTGACCCCATTCCCTTCCTAATTCCGATGCAAATCGAGTCCGGCCGCACAGCGCGTGCGGCCTGACTTGAGCGTTTCCCGCAGGATCGCATCGTTGATCGCTTCGCGATCGCGCGGCGCAGGCTCGTGCTGCAGGTGGTAGGCGATCGCGGCGAATAGGAGCGTCGATTGACGGACGCCCGCGTGAACGAGGCGGGCGGCGAGCTCCTTATCTTCTGCGCCCCAGCCGGTCATGGCCTCGTCATAGCCGTTGACGCGTTCCAGGTCTGCGCGCCAGAAGCCCTGGTTGCAGCCCTTGATGGCGATGAAGGCGTTGGCCGCCGCGCGGAGCAGGGCGCTGGCGCCTGGAGCGTGCATGGCGTACGCGCGACGCTTGAAGCCGATGCCGGGCGAAAACACACCAAGCGTCCGCGGCCCCTTTGCGATCAACTCGCGCGTCCGGGTGTCGTCGAGCAGGATGCGTGTGCCCTGCACCCAGTATCCCGGCCGCGCGGCTCGGGCGTGATCGGCGATGAACTTTGGATGCAACGCCATGTCGCCGTCGATCTGCACAATGTAGTCGCCGCTCGCCATGGCGATGCCGACGTTGCGCGCCCGGCCGACGCGCGGGCCGTCGTGTCGCTGCCAGGCGTGGTGAACATCGCGTGACAAGCGGGTGCGGAATGCATCGATGACGCGAGCAGTCGACGGTCCCGAGCCGTCGTCAGCGATGATGACTTCATCCGGAAGTTGCGATTGCAGCTCGATGCTTGCGAGGACGCAGGCGAGGGCGTCGGGGCGATCGAACGTTGTGACGAGGAGCGTCAGGCGCACGGACGAATGGTAACGGCTATGATCCGTGCCGGGCACCGCCCCGATAAGAACAACGATAATCCGGACTTCCCCGTGACCCAACCGTAAAGGGGACATCACGACCCTCGGCAGCGAGGAGCAACGAAGGGAAAGGCTATACTCGTCCCGGAGCAACCTGTCATGGCGGCCACTGGGCGCAAGATCGCCACCATTCTCGCGGCGGACGTCGTCGGCTACAGCCGGCTGATGGCGCTCGACGACGAGCGAGCGCTCGCCGCCCTGAAACTTCGGCGCACGATTTTCGATCGCCTGGTCCTGCAGTTTGACGGGCGGGAATTTGGCAGCGTCGGC
>DATIEU010000162.1:0-7143 GCA_035455565.1 Steroidobacteraceae bacterium
CTCACGTCAGCGGCGGTGATGGCCGCGGTGAGCTGCGTCGTGGACACGAAGGTCGTGGTGCGATTGCCGCCGTTCCAGCGCACGACCGAGGACGAGTTGAAGCCCGTGCCGTTGACGGTGAGTGTGAATGCGGCCGCGCCGGCGTTGACGTTCGACGGCGAGAGCGAAGTGATGGCCGGCGGCGCCGTGCCCGGATTGATGACCGTGAAGGTCTGCGCGGCCGAGGTGCCGCCGCCCGGTGTCGGATTGAATACCGTGACGGCGCGCGCAGCCGGAGTGGCGAGGTCCGCGGTCGTGATTGCCGCTTCGAGCTCGGACGGCGAAATGTATGTGGTGGTGCGATTGGTGCCTTCCCAACGCACGATGGAATCGGTCGTGAAGCCGCTGCCATAAACCACGAGCGTGAGGCCCGTCTCGCCGGCGTTGGCCTGGGTCGGCGACAACGCCGCCGTCGTTGGCGCCGGGTTCGTCGTGCCGGTTGCGCCCAGGTCCACGCGCGTGAAGTTGTCGAAGACGTACGTGTTCTCGGTGTAGCCGCTGAAAGCGACCGAGCCGGCGGTCGCGATGCGATTGGCGGCCGCATCGTTGACGCTCGCCTGGCCGATCTCCTGCCAGATCGCGCCGTTAAGGCGCTCGACGAAGGCATCGAGTTGCACCGGGTTCGTGCCACGCGCGGCGAGGCGCAGGCGGAAACGGTCGGTGGTGTTGAGCGTGGTGGTCAGATCGAGCGTGGCCAGGGTGGTGACGAAGGCGGTGCCGTTCTGCCGGCCGAGTATCGCCTGCGTGTTGGAGTTGTTGATGTACAGGAGGTACCCGTCGAACGCGTCGGCTGTCGCCACCGTCGCGCTCTGCACGCGGACGCCGATTTGGGCGTAGCCCGGCGCGCCGGTGAACTGCGCTTCCACGGCGGCTTCGACGTTGAGCACATCCTCGCTCGCCGGCCGGTAGACCAGGTTGTCGCGATAGCCCGTGCCGACGGTCTGCTTGCTGGCGCGGTTGCCGGCAATCGTGAAAGCGGCGGCGTTCTTTTCGATCCAGCCGTTGCCCACCGCGGCGTTGTCCGCCCGGTCGAAATTATCCGTGAGGTGTGCGAAGGCAGGCGTGGTCGTCCCTGTAAGCAGTAAGGCGACGAGCGCGACCCAGAAACGACAGGACGCAGCGTGGCCGCCACGGCGGTCAAGCTGTGCTCGAAATCTGGTCATGTGACTCCCGGTTTTCTGGTGTTTGCTGCCCTGATAAAGCAAGTTTTGGACCTGCTCCCGAAAGCCATGATCAGTCAGTGAGTTACTAATGCGGTGAGGTCTCCGAAAAGCGGCTCTGTAAAGAAAGCCGACACCCCGGTGTGAAGGGGTTCACAAGTCGTTCGACTAACCCGGAAATTGCCGCGGTGCGAAGGTCAGGGCTGGCGCACCGGCGGGGCGACGACAATGGTTCGCAAGGTCCCACCCAGGCGGTGCAAAGCAATGAGCCCGGCGACGATCAGCGAGCCGCACACGAGCACGTGGTAGAAGACCGAAGTGGCAATGGCCGTGCCCGCGGCGACGCCGAATGGCGCGAGTCCGAGCGTGAAAGCGAGCTGAATGCTGCCCACGTATCCGGGCCCGGACGGCAGGCTCATACCGATGATGGTCAGCCCCAGGACCGAGCCGGCAGCTGCGAATGGCAGGTCGAGCCCGAGGGCGGCGAAGCTCGCCGCGATGCAGCCCGCCATCAGGAACCACTGCACCAGCGATGACACGCCGAGCCACACGCACATCGAGGGGCTGCGCAGCGCGGCCGCGCCCTCGGCACCACGTCGCAGCTGATCGAGCAGTACGTTCCGCGCTCGTTTGGGCAAAGGCGCGGCCAGGCGCGCCACCATGCGCAGTGTGGCGTCGGTGAAGGCTACGTAGATCACCAGCGCCGCGAGCAGCAGCAAGCTCGCGACGCCGAACAGCCACCCCGCGCGCAACAGTCCCGCCGGCAACGGGCCACCCAGCAACAACACGGCCGCAAGCACGACGAGCACCGCCAGGAGATCGAGCACGCGTTCGAGTGCGATGGAGACGACGATCGGCGCCAGCGAACGCTCCACCACCCGGGTGGCAGCCCAGGCACGAACCACTTCGCCGAGCTGCAACGGCAGCAGGGACGTCGCGGCGTAACCCACCAGCACCGCGCGTGTGAGCGCCAGGGTTCCGCGCAGGGAAGCGAGGTTGAGCAGCAACGACCAGCGCCAGCCCTTTGCGAAGCAGAAGCCGAACAGCAACGCGAGCACGAGTGCGGCCCAACGGAGATCTGCCGCGGCCAGTGCGCTCTTGATCTGGGCGAGGTCGACATCGCGAGCCGCGATCCACAGGAACAACGCGCTCAGCGCGATGCCGATGAGCAGGACGGCGTGATTGCGGATGTTCGAACCCATCGGTGCGTGCCGACCTACGAGCGCCGACGCAACAGGATGCAGGTCGGCTGCGTGCCTGCGGTGATTTGCCGGTAGGGCAGCGAGGCCGGCGTCTCGAACCGCGCCGCCACCTCGTAGCCCGCCGCGCCGCTGAGTAACGCGTCGTAGTAGGCGCGAATGTGCGGTTCCTCCACCCGTGTCGGATCGCCGCTCACCCAGGAATGGACCAGGACGAGCACGTATTCCGGCGCTCGTGCATGCAGCGCCTCGAGCGTGAGATCGGTTCCGAGCAGGTTGTAGCGGGTCGCGCTGAACGAGTTGCCGACGATCGCGTACCGGTACCGATCCGCAAGTCTCGGCAGGTAGCGCGCCTGCGTGCTCGATTCGATCGTCGCTCCGGCCGGCACGTGAGCGCGCACCCAACGCTCCATCGCGTAGCGGCTGTCGCGCGCCAGCATGAGGTGCAGGTGTGCGAGCAGTGCGGCTTGCCAGAGCAGTGCGGCCACCAGGCAAGCGATGCCGCCCAGCCGCCACGACTGACGGGGCGCATCCAGCGCCGCGACGATTGCGCTCCCGGCGAATGGAATGAGGAGCAGTACCACGCCGAGCAGGTAGCGCGAATGTGAGACCGATGGCGCGATCATCGATGCGTAGTAGCCGATGCAGGAGAAAAAAAGCAGCAGCGCAAGCGAGTGACGCGCCCTGAGCGCTTTCCAGATTCCGGCGGCGGCCAGCGCGAGCAATGGCAGCCCGACCATCTGCACGAGCAATGCGGCGCTGTGGGTGGCCAGTCCCGGCTGTCGTGCCAGCAAGCCGCGCGCATCGACCGCCAGATTCGCAGCGTAGAAGTCGTCCGCAAATTTGAGATGGCGTTGGAAACCCTCGAGACCGAACACCAGGTTGTTGGCGAGCACGAAAGTCGCGACTGCCGACGCCGCGGCAATCCACAGCCGCCGATCCGCGAACACTGCCAGCGCAGAGCCGCGCGACGCGCCGCTGCGCAAGTCGCGGCTGATGAGCCAGGGGACCAGCAACGGGAAAAAGATGAAGAAGCCCGCCGCCTGGTCCTTGGTCGCGACGGCGAGGCTCGCGCACACGCCGCACAGTGCGTAGTCGGCCACGCGCTGCAGCCGCGCGGCGCGCAGGAATTGCCAAAAGGCGAGCAGCATCCAGAAGAGATACGGCACGTCGAGGTTGGATGTCGCGCCGTAGTAGGTGAGCGGTGGCACAAGAACTGCAAGCAGTGCTGACCACAGGGCCGATCGCGTGCCGAACAGCTCACGCGCAATCAGGTAAACGGCCAATACGCAGCCTGCCGCCATCAAGGCGCTCACGAGGTTCGCGAGCACGGTGAGCTGCGCGAAGAAGGAAGCGGGGTCGGTGGCGCCGAACGGGAATTCGGCCGTCGGATTCTGCAACCGACCGGTCAGGAGCGACACGGCGATGTAAGGCGCGAACGCGCCGGCGAGGACGATGTAGTGAAACAGCGGATAGACAACGTCATCAATGCCTTCGCGTGAGAACTTGTGGTACGCCTCATTGAGCGGCCCGAGCGGTGCGATGCTGTCGACCGCCCACGGCGAACTGGTTTCGATCGTCACACCGTCGGGTAACCCCCAGCGAACGCAACAAAGCGCGCTTGCAAGCGCGACCACGAGAAGCGCAGCGAGCGTGAGGCGCTGCCGCGCGGACAGCGTACTCGTGACCGTGGCAGGTGAAAAAGCTGCACTCATTGTTACAACGATACTGGATGGATTTGTCGGCAGCGAGAGTCATGGAGCGCATTCCGGCGAATCCATCCTCCGTGCGGCGTACCCCGCCAAAGGATCCTCATGACCAGCCTCGCATGGCTACGGCTGCTCGGTATTCTTCTGGCGATGCTTGCGCAGTTGGCGAGCGCAAATTCGTTGCGCTTCTTCGGCAATGGCGTCGGTGACATCGATCGCGCCAAGATCCAGGTCGACGATCCCGCCACCACGAGCCCCGGTCCGCCTGCCGATATCGGTGCGACCACCTTCACCATCGAGTTCTGGATCAAGGGCGCGCTCGCCGACAATCGCGGCACCGTCCGCTGCGGCAGCACGTACGGCTGGATCGAGGGCAACACCGTGATCGATCGCGATCGCTACGACCAGCCACGCTCTTTCGGCATTGCGCTCGGCAATGGCCGCATCGCCTTCGGCACCAACGTGGGCAACTGGTCCACGACGTTGTGTGGGACGCGTAATGTGCTCGATGGCACGTGGCATCACGTCGCCGTGGTTCGCGAACGCGATTCGGGCGTCATGCGCATCTTCGTGGACGGGCAGCCCGACGGCACGGCGAACGGCGCGCCGGGCGATATCTCCTATCCGGACAACGGCGTGCCGGGTAACTCTTGCGGGGGATCTTGCGCTTTTTCCGATCCCTACCTGGTCATCGGCGCCGAAAAGCACGATGCCGGCAACGTCCGTTATCCGTCGTTCCGCGGACTGCTCGACGAGTTGCGCTTGTCGAGGGTTGCGCGTTACAGCGGCAGTTTCGTCGTGCCGACGGTGCCGTTCATTGCCGATGCGACGACCGCGGCGCTCTATCATCTCGACGAGTCGGCCGGCACTGCGGTCCGGGATGCCGTGGGCACGAGTCCGGGCTTTCTCCGCATCGGCGGCAATCCCGTGGGTCCGCTCTGGTCGAGCGACTCGCCATTCGCGGCCACGGGCGCAGGCACGCTCGCCTTGCAGGCCGCAAGTTATTCGGGGTCCGAAGCCACCGGCAGCATCACCGTGACGGTCGAGCGCACCGGAGGAAGCAGCGGCTCCGCATCGGTGACGTACCAGACGGGCGTGGTTACGGCGACACCCGGCGCCGACTACCAGCCCGCGACCGGCACCCTCAACTGGTCGGACGGCGATGCGCAGCCGAAGAGCTTCACGATCGCGGTGCTCGACGACGCCGTGGATGAGCCCGATGAAACGCTGACCGTGCAACTCACGGGCGCCTCCGGCGCCTCGCTGGGTGCACCGGCGAGCGCGACGCTTACGATCCTCGACAACGACGCAACTCTGCAACACGGTACCCTGCGCTTTGCGAGCGCGAACTACAGCGTCAACGAAGGTGGCGGCAGCGTCGATGTCATCGTGAACCGTGTCGGCGGCACAGACGGCGCGGTGTCGGTGAATTTCGCGACGGGCACCGGCAGCGCGCTGGCCGATGCGGACTTCACCACGGATTCCGGCACTCTCTTCTGGCCGGCCGGCGATGCGAGCGGACGCGTCATTAACATTCCCATTCTCCAGGACACGACCGTGGAGGGCGCCGAGAGCTTCTCGGTCACCCTGGCGGCTCCTGACGGCGGCGCGTCTCTCGGAGCGCCCTCTACCACGACCGTGTCGATCACGGACGACGATGCGGCCCCGACACCCGGTAGCGTGCGATTCTCGAGTGCCAGCTACACGGTTGCCGAAGGCGTGGGCACCGTGACGCTCACCGTCAATCGCGTCTCGGGCACGGCTGGAGCGATCGCGGTCAACTACTCCTCGAGCAATGGCAGCGCTGCCTCGGGAAGCGATTTTTCGGCGCGGTCGGGGACGCTGAGTTGGGGCGCGGGAGATTCCGGCTCGCGCACGATCGTCGTACCCATCCTTGACGACACAGCCGTCGAAGGCACGGAGTCCTTCTCCATGAGCCTGAGTGCGCCCACCGGCGGCGCGGTTCTCGCGACACCGTCGAGCGCGTCCGTATCCATCACGGACAATGACGTTCCGCCGCTCTCCGGCGTGTTCACCGATGGATTCGAACGGCCAGGCGGCGACGCGCTGGGCAATGGCTGGGTAGAGCGGGATCCCAATGCCTTCAGCCTGAGTTCCGGCCAGGCGCTCAAGAATTCGAGCTCCGGCGTCGGCGGCGACGCGCTCGTGTATCGACCGGCGACTGAAAACGCGCCCGATGTGGAGGTCGCCGCGGAGCTGCGCCTGACGTCGACAGGCGTCGGCTATCCACAGGTGTTCTCGCGATTGCAGACCGCCGGCCTGGGAACCACGGGCCCGGTGGTGCGCTACGTGCTCTACATCGATGCTTCAACCGCCTCGGCCGTGCTCGCGCGCGAGATCCCGGCCGGCCTGACTACGCTCGCCAACATTCGGCTGTCGCCGCTGCTCACCACCACCGATGCATTTCGCCTGCGCCTGCGCACGAGTGGTACGAGCCCGGTGGCGATCGGCGGCTTCGTCGAGCGCAATGTCTCGGGCAGCTGGCAGATCATCGGCCAGGTGAGCGTGAACGATTCCTCCAGCTCACGGATTACGGCGACGGGTTCGACGGGATTCGGCGGCTGGACTGAGAGCGGCTACACCTTCGACAACTTCACCCGCACCCTGCTCGCCGCACCTTGAGCGCCCGCTGCGTTCTCGGCCGGGGTGAGCACTGCGCCACAGAACCCGGCGAGCCGATAACGGAGACTTTCGACCCAGTCCCGTCAGTCGGGAGTCTCGGTCTCAAGATAAAGACATAAGCCATTGAGCGTGTGAGAATTCCACCGCTCTGATACATTGGGTTCTTAGAGCTTATACCCGGGGGAATATCGTGGAGAGGATGATTGCGGGGCGCAAGGCCGGCGCCGCCTCGCTGCTGGGGTTAGCAGCACTCGCCTTCATCGACACCGCACAAGCTGGCTCGATCCACTTCTTCGGCTTCGGTGATAACGACTTGGATCGCGTGAAGATCAGGATCGATGATCCGGGCAACAACAATCCGGGTCCGCCGGCAGACATCGGCGTCGGGGATTT
>DATIEU010000163.1:0-2478 GCA_035455565.1 Steroidobacteraceae bacterium
CTGGTCCACGCGCACCGAGACACCGTTGGGCAGGGCGAGTGCCAAGCGCCCGTCCGGGCCGGTTTCAATCGTCTGCCCGGTCTGCAGCATCTGCTGTCCGGTAATTCCATGCCAGCCGTCGAGCCAGCCCGAAGTCACTCGTGATTCACCTGCCGCCAGCGCCACGGTCGCAAATTTCTCCGTCGACTCCATCATCTGCGGCGCGGCGAACCACAGGGCGATCGCGACTGCGCAAACGCCGGCGGCCATCGCGAGGAACACGCGTTGCCGGCTGCTGCGGCGTCTGTCGGCGACGACCGAGAGCCATTCCGTGCGCAGGCCATTTCGCACGGCGAGTTCAACGTCCGCGGGCGGCCGTTCCCTCGGGCCGGCAGACCTCAATACACGTTCAAGATCTGATTCGTTCATTGCTTTGTCCTATGCCTCCAGGCTCGCGGCGACATCGGACGCGTCGGCGCCGAATACGCTCTCCAGGCCCTCGCGAAACGCCGCCCGCGCCCTCGCCAGCAGCGACTGGGCGGCGGTTGTACCGATACCCAGGCGTTTCCCGATCGTCTCGACCGAATGGCCTTCCATGTACTTCCACTCCAGCGCATCGCCGTAGTTCGAGGGCAGGCGATCGAGCACGACGCGCACGAGTCGAGCGGTCTCGGTCCGGCCGTAACCCTTGAGCAGGTCAAACTCCTCGGGCGCTTCGATCGATTCGATGGCCGCGCGCAATTCCGGATGGTCGTCGATCAGCACGACATGGCGCATGCGCTGCCGCGCGCGAATGTAGTCCACGATTTCGTTGCGGCAGATCTGGCAGATCCACGTGAACAAACCGGACTCGCCGCGAAAGTCAGCAAGCTTCCGGATTGCCTTGGCAAGTGTGACCTGCACGATCTCCCGGGCCGCGTCGACCTCGCCATTCAGGCGTGGCAGGGCGAATCGGTAGAGGCGTGGAAAATAGGAATCGAAAAACGCATCGAACGCCCGCTCGTCGCCGGCGAGCATGCGCCCGATCAGCTGCTTCTCGTCCGCCGGTTTCTGGTCCACGCCTGTCAGCACCTCTGCCAAGGTTGGACGCTTGTCCTGCGCGAAATCAACCGGACCCTCAGAATTCCCAGAGTACGCCGACCGAGGGTACGAGCGGCAGCCAGTCGCTGGTCCGCGTCGTAAACGTCGTGCCGCCCAGCCCGTCGTCGTTTGCAATGAGCTTGTAGCAGCAGGTATTGCCGACGTTGATGGCGTTGGTGAGCTCGAAGGTGACTGCCAGGCTGCCGAGCGCGAGCGGCCTGCGATGCTCGGCGCGCAGGTCGAGTGTCACTCGCGTTGAGAATCGCGCCGCATTGCGCTCGCCGAGCACTGAATCCTCGATCAAGGTGGTCGGCCATCCGCGATGGGCGCCGGCGATAGCGCCGAATCGCCAGTTCCCGCGTACCCAGTCGAGGCCGGCGGTCGCCGCCCAGGTCTGATCCCAACTGCGCGGGACACTGCGCCCGTTCACTGCGTCCGATGCATCGGACCATGCCAGGCCGGCCCACCAGGTGAAGTCGAATCCCTCGGAGATGATGGAAAATTCGCTGCCCCTGACTTCCGCCGACGTCGGTGCAACGAGCACCCGATCGGGCCCGATCTCCGGTAGCACGGTCATCGGGTCGAGAAGATTCTCGAAACGCGGGCGCGGGTCCGACTGTGCCTTGCGGAACCATTCGAAACGAAGTGCCAGGCCGCTTTGCAGCCGATGATCCAGGCCGACGATGAAATGATCCGATCGCTGCGCCTCTGGAAAGGCGGTCAGGCCGTCTTCAACCTTCAGCTCATGGACTTCGTCAGTCTGGTGAAAGCGGCCCCAATGCGCACGCAGGCTGGTTGCCGGCGTGAACTGCCACCGCAGGCTGAGGCGCGGGTCGAAAAGCCAGCTTTCAGCCGTCGTGCCGGCCGTGATCGTCCGCTGCGCCCGCAGGCCCAGTTCGGACGTCAGTGAATCGATGATTTGCCAGCGATGCGCCGCGAACAGCGCGACCCGCTCGCGGTCCGGGCTCAGGTCGCTCGCACGCACTAGCGTGCCATCACGCGCGAACAACTCTGTCACCGCATCCGTATAGGTTGCGTCCGCGGCGTAGCGAAAGTCTGCGGATTCATCGGTCCATTCGAAGCCGCCCTCGAGCCAATGATGATCCGCCATGTCCCAGCCAATGCTGCCGCGCAGTTCCACGTATTCGGACGAACGGAGGTCTGCGACGGAACCTGCCGCAATGCCCGGTTTGTCGATGCTGCCATTCCTGGAGCTGTCGATCGTGCTGTGGCCAAGCCAGAGCGACGCCTGGACGCCGTTTTCCCACTCGCGATCGCCACGAAGCCAGAGGTACCGGCTGCGGCTCTCGATCCGGGCCTGCTCTCCGTGCCCCTCGCGATCAATGTCCACTTCGTCGCGCGACCAGAGCAAATTTGCACTGACGCGAAGTCGATCCGGGTCGCCAACACCCACGCGCG
>DATIEU010000164.1:0-5887 GCA_035455565.1 Steroidobacteraceae bacterium
GCCTATTCAAGTAATTAAGGCTTCGATTGCGATGAAACGAGCGATCTTGCTGCAGGTGATCTTGGCCTCAGACAAGCCATCGAAAGAGTTGGTGGGCGATGCTGGACTCGAACCAGCGACCCCTGCCGTGTGAACGTTAATCAGCACTCATTCTGTGTCAGGAAGTTACACGCTAACACATTTTATTTCAGTCACATAGCATGTCACTCGACCATGTCCGATGACTCCGAATCTCGTCACCGGTGTGACAAAATTGTGACAAGCATTCCGGTCTTCTCGCATAGTTCCCTCTCCCTCCGGCAGAGGGTAGGGTGAGGGCGTAGAGAAACAGGGAACTTCATGCTCGTTCCTGTTCCTTCCCTCCTGAAAAACCTCAACGATAGTTGAAAAGATTTTCCGTGGTCTGCGCGCGCCACCGCGTGTCCCATTGTGCCTCGAATATTACCGAGAAGTTTTCACAGGAGGCACGACGTGACCACAGGGTATTCGTCGAGAGACGGAAAGTATTACACGATAGCGATATCGCCGGGTTGCTGGGCATTTCACTTGGGCGATTGATTAAGGAGACCAAACCGCGTTGCCGGCGTGTTCGTCAGAAAACTTGAGCCCCGGCGCCCGGGCATGCTGGAGCGGTTACTTGGTGTTTAACTGCGTGTGGTCGGTATTTTCACCTCGACTGAGTGTTCTTGATGGTCGTCAACCAGAGGAATGGCCTTGTCGTGTCGTTCAACGCCGTCCATCGTTACACTCGTCTCGCCGATCTTCTCATCATCGGCGGCGCACGTTTGCGAGACGACGATATGGTAGACGGTCTCCCGATACCGGTAGTGCATCTTGAAGGCCTTCCAATCCACCGGCAGGCACGGCGCGAAATACAGTTTGTCCACTTCCAGCCTCAAGCCGAGGAGCGATTCCACGATCAGCCGATACATCCAGCCGGCCGAGCCCGTGTACCAGGTCCATCCACCACGGCCGGTGTGCGGCGTGAGCGCATAGACATCGGCGGCGACGACGTAGGGTTCGACTTTGTAGGTCGCCACCCCCTGCGGAGTTTTGCCATGGTTTACCGGGTTGATCATGGCCAATAGTTCCCAGGCGCGCCGGCTGTCGCCTAATCGGGCAAACGCCATGGCCGCCCAGATCGCCGCATGCGTGTACTGCCCGCCATTCTCCCGCACGCCCGGGACGTATCCTTTTACATAGCCGGGATTCAACGGCGACTTGTCGAACGGCGGATCTAGAAGTTGGATCAGCGCATGGTCGCGGCGCACGAGGCGCTTATCCACCGCTTCCATGGCCAGGCGTGCGCGCTGGACATCGCCCGCCCCGGATAGAACCGCCCAGCTCTGCGAAATCGAATCAATCTGGCACTCGGGGTTGGCTGCCGACCCCAGCGGTGTGCCGTCGTCGAAGTAGGCGCGGCGGTACCACTCGCCATCCCAACCATGCTGCTCGATATTCTGGCGCAGCTGAATCCCCTCCTCTTTGCAACGTTCGGCGAAGGAGGGATCATCCTGCAGGCGCGCCACCTCGGCGAACTGCTTGAGCACTTCACTCAAGAAAAAGCCCAACCAGACGCTCTCGCCTTTACCGTGATTGCCCACCAGATTCATGCCGTCGTTCCAGTCACCGGTGCCAATGAGCGGCAGGCCGTGCTCTCCAAATCGGAGTCCTCTCAGGATGGCTCGCACACAGTGCTGGTACAGGCTGGCCGCCTCGCCAGAACGGCCGGGTAGATCATAATAAGAGTCGTCCTCGGCGTTGACCGGGCGGCCTTCGAGGAAGTGAACGGATTCATTCAGCACCCCGGTGTCGCCGGTCGTCAGCACATAGCGGCACATCGCCAAGGGCAGCCACAGGTAATCATCCGAACAATGCGTACGCACGCCACGGCCCGATGGCGGATGCCACCAATGCTGGACATCGCCTTCCAGGAACTGACGGCTTGCGCACAGCAGCAGTTGCGCGCGCAGCTGCTGCGGCTCCGTATGCACGAGCGCCATCGCATCCTGCAATTGATCACGAAAGCCGAAGGCGCCCGCCGATTGGTAGTATCCGCTGCGCGCCCAAAGACGGCATGCCAGCGTCTGATACACAAGCCAGCCGTTGGTCAGCACGTTGAGCGACGGGTCGGGTGTTTCCACCTGCACGGCGCCGAGCGTGCGATTCCAGTACTGGTACACCGCTTCGAGCGCGCCGCGCGCGGCGGTCGATCCCCGGAAGCGATGCACCACCTTGCTGGCGTCATCAGTCCCTCGCCTTCCTGCCAGGCCGAGCCTGAAGATGATCTCGCGCTCTTGCCCGTCGGCCAGCTCGAAGCTGACCTGGATCACGGCGCAGGGATCGAGGGCCGCTCCCACCTTGCCGGAAAGACGCGCGCGATTCATCGCCGCCGGATTCTTGAGCGTGCCGTTACGCCCGATGAATTCAGTGCGGTCGCAGCTTGTAGTCCGGGTCGCATCGTCCACATCGAAGAACGCAATCAGACCGGTGAACTCGGTGTTATAAGGGTTACGCGCGAAGAGCGCGCCGCTGTTGGGGTCAATTTCGGTGGTCACGTGCATAGCCGATTTCGGCCGCAAATCGCCCAGCACCCACTCCACGTAACCCGTCGCGGAGAGCTTGCGCGATTGGCCCGACTCGTTGCGCACTTTCAGCACCGCGAACTTGATCGCGGCGTCCACGGCCACGTAAACCGTGAGCTCCGAGCGAATGCCACCCTCCACGTGCTCGAAGACGCTGTAGCCGAACCCATGTCGGCTCACGTAATAACCGGCTCCGCGGCTGGGCAGTGGCGTGGGAGACCAGAAATGGCCGCTGTCTTCGTCGCGCAGATAAAATACTTCTCCGCTCGCATCGCCCACCGGGTCGTTGTGCCAGGGTGTGAGGCGGAACTCATGGGCGTTCTCGCTCCAGGTATAGGCCAGGCCGTTCTCCGAGATGACGGTTCCAAAGTGCGGATTCGCCAGCACGTTCACCCACGGTGCCGGCGTCACTTGCCCCGGCACGGTCATCATGACGTATTCGCGTCCATCACGGGTAAATCCTCCCAATCCATTGAAGAGGATAAGATCGCGGCGCGGCAACCCAGTGGCGGCCGGGAGTTCGGCGCGGTAGCTTCGGGTCGGTTTGAAGCGCGGAACTCGCACTGCCACCGGGCCGCGACGGTTGATCTGTTCTGCCAGCGTTCCCCGGCTGTCGGTGATGATGGCGCGCGCGACCGATTGCAGCAGGATGCGGTCTTCGTCCGATATCTGCTCCGCCGGCCGCACGAAGATGCCGCCTTGCCGATTGATCACGTGCGCTTCGACGCCTGCGGCAATCAGCCCCATGATTTGCTCCTGGAGCAGTTGCCGGTAACCGCTACGGTCTTCGTTCCAGATCACCAGGTCCACGGCCAGCCCCTTCAAGCGCCAGTACGCGTGGGCCTGTACCAGTTGGCGTACCAAATCGATATGGGCCGGGTCGCCGATCTGCAGCAGCACGATCGGCAAATCGCCGGAAATAGCATAGCCCCATAGGCCGGATTGTCCGCGGCGGTTCTTAATAAGGACGGCAACGTCGGCGCGCAACGAGGAATTAGCGTAGATGACGGAGCTGGCAAGGCCTCCATAGAGTTGCGCGTTGGCCTCGGTGGCATTGATCTGCCGCAGCACCACCTGGGCGTGGGTCCATGCCAGTTCCAAGACGCGATCCGCGATCCGCCGATCCTGGTATTTATCGACCAGGCTCAAGGCGGCGTCGCGGGTTTCGCCGATGCCGGAAACGATATCGATCGTTGGCGATTCGTCCGGATCGAGTGTTATACGGCAACGAATCGCGACGATCGGATCGAGCACGGAACCCTGACTGCCCGAGAGCGCGGCGGAGCCGTTCAGGGCTCGGGGCACGGCGACAGTGTTGCCGCGGCCGATGAACTGCATGCGGTCTGTCTCGTAGGAAATCTCGCCGACGTCCACCCCGTGCACGGCCATCAGGTGAAACATCCATGGCGTCGGCTCATCGAGGGAGCGGGGCCGACGCGCGCAAAGGATCGCCCGCCGCGGGTCGATGATCTCGGTCTGAACAAAGAGATTACTGAACGCCGGATGCAGTGCTTCCGCGGCCGAGGGTGCGAGAACCACCTCCGCGTAACTCGTCACGTCAATCGTTCTGCGCGTTCGGGAGCGGTTGGTGATATGGATGCGGCGCAGTTCGATGTCATCTTCCGGCGAGACGACGATCTCGGTATGGGTTTCGAAATCGTGATCGCGGCGGCGAAACTCCGCTCGCCCTTCCGAGAAAATCGCTGCGTAGCTCTCCGCTCGTTTGAGCGTCGGCTGGTGTGCGGTTGACCAGAACTCCCCGCTCGCTACGTCGCGCAGGTAACAGAAGGTACCCCAGTTGTCGCAGGTGCTGTCTTCGCGCCAGCGGGTGACGGCGAGGTTTTTCCACTGACTGTAGCCGCCTCCCGCGTTCGTGACCATCACGTGGTATCTGCCGTTCGACAACAACTGCACCTGCGGTATCGGCGTGTCGGGGCGGCTGAAAACGCGAATCGGCGTCTCCGGAGCACCGGAAGTGAGTCGAATGTCGGAGAGCTGGGCAGTGTGCGGAAAGAGCGCCGTGGCCCTGGGAATTCGCTCCTGGAGCAACAACAGGGTCGCCTGGAACAACGGGTCCGACTCGAAGCGCTTCTGCATCGGACGGTCCAGCAGCAGATAGGCCAGGGAGAGCAGAATCATCCCCTGGTGATGGGTCATGAAGGAGCGAACCACCGTGCTCGATTCCCCGCGTCGTTGACGTGACGGGGTGTAGTCGATGGCTTCATACAGGCCGAATTTTCCTTCGAGCCCCGCGGCGGCGAGCCGCTGCAGATTCAAGCATGCCGCCTCGGACGCCACCATCAACGCGAGCGCCGAGGCATACGGCGCAATGACCAGGTCCTCCGCCAGTCCGCGTTTGAGCCCCAGGCCGGGCACGCCGAACGCGCGGTACTGGTAGTTGAGATGAACGTCGACCGTGTTGTAACCGGATTCCGACATGCCCCACGGCACGCCGCGCTGTCCCCCATACTCGATCTGTCGCTCCACCGCCGCCTGATAGGTCTGATCGAGCAGCGTGTTTTCGTAGGTCGGCATCACCAGGAGCGGCATGAGGTACTCGAACATCGAACCGCTCCACGACAGCAGAATCGGCTCGCCACCGGCGGACGTGAGCAGGCGCCCGAGGGCAAACCAGCTTTCCTGCGGCAGTTGTCCCTGCGCAATCGCGACAAATTTGATCAATCTCGCTTCCGAGGCCAGCAGATCGTAGTAACTCGAGTCCCGCCGCAGCTCATCAACGTTGTACCCAATCGTCAGCAGACGCGATGCCTTGTCGTACAGGAAGTCGTACTCCATGTGCGCGAACTCGCCTGCTTGCCGTGCCAGGCGCTCGATCGCCGCCATCCGCTCCTCGGCACGGCGGCTGGTTTCCGTGATCAGCCGTCGAAGCTCATCCAGCCACTCGCGCTCCGCGGGCGTCGCGTCCGCGTCGAGTCGACGCTCGATGGTTGGCAACCACTCCATCTCAAGTTTGGTCAGTTCGCGCAACGTGGGGATCTCGCCGATGCGGGGGAAGTCGCCGAGCCGGCCCGGAGCGGCCGGTAGCAAACTCCACGGGGCGAGAAACGTCAGCTCATCGAGTGCGCTCTGGCATTGCCGGGCCAGCGTCCGTGCCCACCAGCTCGCATCGGTCACGGGGTCAGCGTCGAAGCTGCCGGCACACTCCGCCGCACGTGTTGTCAGCCGGTCAAGGGTGAGCCGCGCCGCCGTGAGCGTGGTTGGCCGGGAATCGCAGGCGGACTCCAGATCCTTCTGAAATTGAGCGAGCGAAGCCGGCGTGACACCTCCCACGGCATCCACCA
>DATIEU010000165.1:0-2853 GCA_035455565.1 Steroidobacteraceae bacterium
TCGACCTGGGTGACAACCCGAGCGAGATCCGCCTCGGCAGCCAGGTGGTGAGCTGGGGCGAGAGCACGTTCATCCAGGGCGGCATCAACACCATCAACCATTTCGATGTCGCGGCGCTGCGTGTGCCGGGCTCCGAGCTCAAGGAGGGCTTCATGCCCCAGGAGATGGCCTTCATCTCCCTCGGGATCACCGACAACACCACGATCGAAGGGCTCTATATCGTCGACTGGGACGACACCGAGCCCGAGCCGGTCGGCTCCTACTTCAGCAGCAACGACTTCGTGCCGGACGGCGGCAGCAAGGTGATCCTGGGATTCGGCGGCTTCTCGGACATGGGCGTGGACTTCACGCCGCTGGGTGGCCCCTTCATCACCAACTTCCAGGCGGTGCCGCGTGGCACGACGCTCGAGCCCTCGGATGATGGCCAATACGGCGTCGCGCTCCGGCATTTCTTCCCGGGTTTCATCGGCGGCACCGAGATTGGTCTCTACTTCATCAACTATCACAGCCGCCTGCCGCTCATTTCCGGCCGCACGGGCACGCAAGCCGGTGTCGGCAACGCCGCTGGCGCCGTCACTGCGGTGGGCGGTGCCGCGCAAGCGCTTGCGGCCGGATTGCCCTTCCAGGCGGCAGTTGCGACGGCCGCGAATGCGGCGGTGGCGCGCGCCGCTTCGACCGGCGGCAACATGACGCTCGCGACCGCGACCGGCTACGCGACGATTGGCGCCAACCTCTCGCTCGCCGGCACGTCCTCGGCGGACATCTCGCGCAATGCGAGCAATATCGCTACGCACGAGTTCGCGCAGACGGCGCAGTACTTCACCGAGTTTCCGGAAGACATCCAGCTCATTGGCCTGAGTTTCAACACGCAATTCCAGAGGAGCGGCATCGCGTTGCAGGGCGAGGTCTCCTACCGCAAGGACGTGCCGCTGCAGTTCGACGACGTCGAAGTGCTGTTCGCGGCACTTACGCCGCTCGAGGCCGCGCTATTCCCGATCAGCGCGCCAGGGGTGCCGTTCCCGACAACCTGCGTGAACTCGCTCGGGATCACCACGCTCGCGCGCTGCGGACAGCTCGGCCAGTTCGGCGTGGACCAGGTGGTGCAGGGCTGGACGCTGCACGACGCCTACCAGGCGCAGTTCACCGCGACCAAGGTGTTCTCGAACATCCTGGGTGCGTCGCAGATGTCGATGGTGCTGGAGGCGGGCGTCACCTACATCGACGGTCTCGAGGACAAGCTGGTTGGCGGCCCGAACGATCGCGGCCTGCGCTACAACGGCCCCGGCACCTCGGTGAGCGGCAATTTCGACTTGCGCGGCCGGCATTGTCCGCACCTGCCCGCCGCCCAGTGCCTGGCGGAGAACCTGGTTGAGCCGCAGAACCGGTTTGCGGATGCGACCTCGTGGGGCTATCGCCTGGCGGGACGCCTCGATTATCCGAACTCGATGGGACCCTGGACCATCTCGCCGCGTTATCTCTGGGCGCACGACGTGCAGGGCACGAGCCCGGGCCCGGGCGGCAACTTCGTCGAGGGCCGCTACGGTCTCACGGTCGGCGTCGGCGCGAACCTGCGACTCAAGTGGGATCTCGACCTGAGCTGGACACGCTTCGGCGGTGCCGGCCGTTACAACGACCTCAATGACCGCGATTTCATCGCGGCGACCATGAAGTTCGCGTTCTGAACGCGCGCGACGACTACGGAGGGGACCGCAATGCTGAAGAGTGCCTGTCGATCGATCGTCACCGTCCTCGTCCTGAGCGGGTTCGCGGGCGCGGCCTACGGGGCGATCAGCGCGGAGGAGGCGGCGCGTCTCGGCGCGGACCTCACGCCGCTCGGCGGTGAAAAAGCGGCTAATGCTGCGGGCACGATTCCCGCGTGGGATGGCGGATTGTCGTCGGCGCAGAAGGCGGGCGTCAGCAATTTCAAGCCGGGTGGCCACCATCCCGATCCGTTCGCGAGCGAGCAACCGCTCATCAAGATCACCTCGCAGAATGCGGCGCAGTACGCGGCCAATCTCACTGAAGGCCACAAGGCGCTGCTGCGCACCTACAAGGGCACGTACTTCATGAACGTGTACCCATCGCATCGCACGGCGGCCTATCCGCAGCGCATCTACGATGCGACCAAGCGCATCGCGACGACCGCGACGCTCGCCGCGGGCGGCAATGGCGTCACGGGCGCGGTGGAGGGCATTCCGTTCCCGCTCCCGAAGGCGGGCGTCGAAGTGTTCTGGAACCACGTCTTGCGTTATCGCGCCGATGCCGCCCAGCGCAACATCGGCCAGGCCGCACCCACCGCGGGCGGTGACTACACGCTGGTCAAGTTCCGCGACGAGTTCTACGTCGTGTATAGCCTGCCGGGTGCCAAGGAAGCCGACCTCGACAACGTGATTCTCTATTTCATCCAGGAGACCGTCGCGCCCGCGCGCCTCGCGGGTGAAATCCTGCTGGTGCACGAGACGCTCGATCAGTCGAAGGAGAATCGCCGCGCGTGGCTCTACAACCCGGGCCAGCGCCGTGTGCGTCGCGCACCCAACGTCGCCTTCGACAACCCGGGCACCGCGGCCGACAACCAGCGCACCTCGGACCAGTTCGACATGTATAACGGCAGCCCCGAGCGCTACGACTGGAAGCTCGTGGGCAAGAAGGAAATCTACGTTCCGTACAACGCCTACAAGTTGAACAGCAACCAGATCAAGTACAAGGACCTCCTGAAGCCCCAGCACATCAACCAGGACCATGCGCGTTACGAGCTGCACCGCGTGTGGGTGGTGGATTCGACGCTCAAGGCGGGCACCGACCACGTCTACAAGCGCCGCACGCTGTACGTGGACGAGGATTCCTGGCAGATCC
>DATIEU010000166.1:0-4038 GCA_035455565.1 Steroidobacteraceae bacterium
GGGGCGTGCTGCAAACAGCGGAAAAAAGTTCCGGTCGGCGCTCAGCATGTGGCGCTGTCACGGTCAATGCGAAAATCCCCACTTAGGACAATTGAAAATTCCCCACCCTCCTTTGATGGAGGTGGCAGATGGAACAGGAAGTGGCAGGTGCGGTGTTGGCGGTTAAGGTGTCCTCGCCCGTGGTGGGCGAGGAGGATGTGGTGGTTGGTGAAGAACGATGGGAGGAGTTGCACCGGTTGAAGGTGGGCGGGATGACGGTGTCGGGGATTGCGCGGGCGACGGGGCTGGATAGGAAGACGGTGCGTCGCTGCCTGCGGCAGGTGCGCTGGCAGGCCTATCGGCGCGCGGCACGGCGCGAGACTTTACTGGCAGCGCACCGGGAGTGGCTCAAGGGGCGTGCGCCGGAAGTCGGGTATTCGGCGCGCATTCTGTATCAGGAGCTCATCGCGCAACGCGGCTTTGAGGGCGGTTACGGAACGGTGCGAGACGCGGTGCGGCCATTGCGGCTGGAGACGGCGGCGGCGGACCTCACGCAGTGCCGTTTCGAGACCGAGCCGGGGGAACAGGCGCAGGTGGATTGGGGCGAAGCGCGTGTGGCGATGGGGTCGGGGATAGTGGAGGTGCACATCTTCGTGATGACGCTGGGCTACTCGCGGCGCGCTTGGGCGGAAGGCTATGAGCACGAGCGCATGGAGTCGCTGTTGGCGGCGCACGAGCATGCCTTCGAGCACTTCGCCGGTGTCACCCGGGAGATTCTCTACGACCGCATGCGTACCGTCATGTTGAGTGAAGCTGAGGGTAAGAAGCGCTGGAATCCAACCTTCCAGGCGTTTGCCCGGCACTGGGGGTTCGAACCCAGGGTGTGTCGGCCGTACCGGGCGCAGACCAAGGGCAAGGTCGAGTCCGGAGTGAAGTATGTGAAGCGCAACTTCCTGCCGGGGCGCACGTTTCGGGACCTGGAGGACTTTAACGAGCAGCTCAAAGCCTGGCAGGCCGAGGTTGCCGACGTGCGCGAGCATGGCACCACCCACGAGCCGCCGATCATGCGCTTTGCGCGCGAGGCGCCGGTGCTCATCGCGCTGGCCGGGCGCGCCGGGTTCCTCGCCGCGATGCCCAGGAGCCGTGTCGTTGCCAGCGACTGGCTGGTGTCGATCGATGCTAACCGTTACTCAGTGCCGTGGCGCCTGATCGGGGCCACGGTGGAAGTCTTCCGGGTTGGCGGCCACTGGCAGATCCGTCACCGTGGCGCCGTGGTCGCAGAGCATGCGGTACTGGAAGGCCGCTACGGCCTCAGTGTCAATCCCGAGCATGGCCCCGGAGCCGTGGCGCGCAACGCCCGCACGCGCTACGCCGAGAATGCCCGGCGCGCGGTCGAGGCGCCGGCTGTCGGTGAGCGCTTCGCTGCGGTCGAGCAGCGCGATCTCACCGTCTACGAGCAGATGCTGGAGGCGGTATGAATCCGGCGCAACTGGAGCGACTGAGCGAGCATCTGATGAAGCTGCGGCTGTTCAAGAGCCGCGAGCGGCTCGAAGCGCTGCTGCAGCACGCCGCCGAGAAGGAGCTCGCTTATTCGGACTTCCTGGAGCAGGTGCTGGGCGAGGAAGTGGCGGCCAAGACGAGCAAGAACGTCACCATGCGCACCAGCATGGCGCGCTTCCCGTTCGTGAAGCCGCTGGAGACCTTCGACTTCAGCTACCAGCCCTCGATCGACAAGAAGCAGGTGCAGAGCCTGGCGAGCTGCCACTTCATCGAGCACGGCGACAACGTAGTCGTGCTGGGCCCGCCCGGGGTGGGCAAGACCCACCTGAGCGTAGGCCTCGGGCTCAAGGCGATCGAGGCCGGCTACCGCGTGCTCTTTAGCACCGCCGCCAACCTGATCGCGGCGCTCACCAAAGCGCACGGCGAGGGCCGGCTCGAGGAGCGGCTGAAGTTCTACACCACACCCAGGCTGCTGATCATCGACGAGATTGGCTACCTGCCGATCGAGCGGCTGGGGGCGAATCTGTTCTTCCAGCTGATCAGCCGGCGCTACGAGCGCGGTCCCATGATCCTGACCAGCAATCAGAGCTTCGGGGCGTGGGGTGAGGTGTTCGGCGATCGGGTCATCGCCACGGCGATCCTGGATCGCCTGTTGCATCACGCGGTGACGCTGAACATTCGCGGCAATTCGTATCGCCTCAAGGAGAAGCTCAAGGCCGGTCTGGTGCGGGCCGAGGAAACCAACGATTCATGAACCGGGTGGGGAAAATTCAATTTACACAACTGAGGAAATTTGGGTTGTCCTTGACACTTGGTGCAACCGGCGCCATACCCCGCGACGCTGCCAGTATTTCAATCGCCGCCAGCACGTCATCCCTGAACCGCAGCCCATCTCCTTGGGTAGCATCTCCCAAGGAATGCCTGAGCGCAGCACAAACAGTATGCCGGTGAGCACCAGACGATCGTCCAAGGTCAAGTCCGAGCATTGCTGGAAATTCGTGAGCGGGATGCGCTCAGTTTCACCGGCGCAGTGCGCTCGGCGTGAACACGATTCAAATGCTCGCGCAGGCTCTCCAGTTGTCTGAGTTCGAATTCCCAGATCACGACCCGCTTCCAGGTTTCGCTGGCGCGGATAAGTGCCGCGTACATGAGCTTGAGCACCGCGCGCTCTCCGAAGGCGTGGGGGATGACCTTGGTGCGCCGGCGCTCTTCGCCGAACAGACGCTCAAGCATGTTGGTCGTGCGCGTCGCGCGCCGGTGCGCAATCGGCAACTGCAGGTGCGCGATGCAGGCTTCGAAGTCATCGAGGAAACAGGCCGTCGCGCTCGGGTATTCGCGCTCGTAGCGGGCGACGAACTCCTCTTTCGCGATCTGCGCCAACTTCGGACTACCCGCCTGGTAAGCGGCAAGGGCGGCACCTTTGACCTCGCGCCAGGCTTCAGCGGGCACCTTCGCCTCGAGGTTGCGGATCTTGTGTGCAAGGCAGCGCTGGCGCAGCGACCTCGGGAATACCTCTTCGACCGCTCGAATCAGCCCCGGGGCGCCGTCGGTAGCCTCCAGAATCGGATCGACCAGTCCTCGGGCCTTCAGGTCCCGCAGGAAATCCCGGCAGCTCGCCGTGTCCTCCTTGGTTCCCGGCGCAAGCCCCAGCAGCACCTTGTGCCCCGTCTCAGTGATGCCCCAGGCCGCAAGCACCGCCTCCCGCGGCTGACCCAGGTGCAGCTTCTCGGCGATCCCGTCGACGAAGAGGTAGAGCACCTTGAATTCCGACAGATCGCGGCTCGCAAAGGCCTGGTAATCGGCCCACAGCCGCTCGCTCAACTCCGAGGCCGCGCTCTTCGTGAGCACGCAGCGCCCCGCTTCATCGGTGAACGCCGCCTCGATGTCACGCACCGAAAGCCCGCGCGCATACATCTCCACGGCGAGCCGCTCGAGCTCCTCGGTGCGGCCGCGGATCAGCTCGCGGATCTTCGAGCGAAACGGCTCCACCGTGTCCGAAACCTGCGGCACGCCAAACTCGATTTCGCCCTCGGCCGTCTTCACTCGGCCCACCCGGTAGCCGTTACGGTAGCCGCGAGCGCTCGAACCGCGCTCGTAGTAACCGCGCCCGAGCGCGTCGGTCGCTTCGGCTTCCAACGCCTCTTCCACGATCAGCCGCGCCGCTTGCCGCACCAGGCGGCTGCGATCGGCCGGGCCGTTTCCCGCAAACATGTCCTTCAACTCGTTGCGCGTCCTCTCAGATGCCGGTACTCTTGCCATCGGGATGCTCCTTCTTTCTGGTTGTCGATCCGAACGCCGCTAAACGTTCAGACCGAAGGATGCATCCCACTTCGCTTTTCCAGCAAGTCTAAGACTTCACCTCGGCATTTACGTATCCTTCGGATTAACTGCTGACGCCCAACGTATAGTGAACTTCCGAGTGCATTATGGCACCAAGAGGCGGGAGATATGCAGCGTCAATAATTTAGCTCGTAGCCCCGCGGTCTATCCTCTGATATCGGCGCAAGAATATCGAAATAGGCCGCGCAGGAAACGATCGAGCGACCGCTTCCCGGCCGA
>DATIEU010000167.1:0-17490 GCA_035455565.1 Steroidobacteraceae bacterium
GAGGCCTATCGTGTCGATTTCGAATCGCGCTCGAAACAGCACGTCGAGAAATTGTTTACAGTTGGCACGTTTCCGGAAGCGCACGACGTCAACGCGCACGAGATCAAGCCCGGCGTCGTCTACAAGGACGCGAACGTGACGGTCACCGCCTTTCCGACCAAGCACACGATCGAGAGCTACGGGTATCGCTTTGACACGCCGGATCGCAGCGTGGTGATTTCAGGCGATACCAATCCGACGCAGGCAACCATCGACGCGTGCAACGGTTGCGACATCCTGATTCACGAGGTGATGACGCAGGATTGGCTGTCGCGACGTCCTGATTTCCAGGCGTACGCCGCGCGCTATCACACGACCACCGCGCAGCTGGCGGAGCTCGCGAAGCAGGCCAAGCCCCGGTTGCTCGTGCTCTACCACGCTTCGGTTGCCTGGCGGCCCGTGGTCGACAACGAGCGCTCGCGGCCCGAGGTGTTGCTGAACGAGATCACGCGCAATTACTCCGGGCACGTCGTCGTGGGCCGCGACCTCGATGTGTTCTAGCGATCCCCGACTCCACATGCCACTCCTGTTCTCTTACGGCACGCTCCAGCAGGAAGCCGTGCAGCTGTCGACATTCGGGCGTGTGCTGCGCGGACATCGTGACCAACTGGTCGGATTCGAGCAGGCGCTCTACAAGATCGAGGATCCGGCATTCGTCGCCGCCAGCGGCAAGGCGCACCACGCCATCGTGCGCTTCAACGGGCGCGAAGACAGCCGCGTCAACGGCATGGTTTTCGAAGTGTCGGAGAGGGAGCTTGCCAAGGCCGACGCATACGAGCCCGCTGGTTACCGGCGAGTTCGCGCGACGCTCGCTTCCGGCAAGCAAGCCTGGGTTTATGCGGATGCGCGCGTCGCGTAGGGCGCAAACAATGCAATTTGCAGCGGCATGCGGCGCAGCACTGGCCGCTCTCTGTTTTCTTGCGTCACCGGCGGCCTCATCGGCCGAAGCAACCGGCGCCCCTGGGCCGGCACAGACTGTGGAGTCTGCCGACGGCGTGCGCATTGCGTACGACGTGAAAGGCGAGGGGCTGATCGCGCTCGTCTTCGTGCACGGCTGGTCTTGCGATCGCACCTATTGGCGCGAACAAGTCGAGCCCTTCTCCCGCGGCTTCAAGGTGGTCACGGTGGATCTCGCCGGCCATGGCGAATCGGGCAACGGGCGCAAGGAGTGGAGCATCGAGGCGTTCGGCGATGACGTGGCGGCGGTGGTGAGAAAACTCAGCCTGCGGCGCCTGATCTTCATCGGCCATTCCATGGGCGGCGACGTGATCGTGGAAGCGGCGCGGCAACTGCCGGGCCGCGTGGCGGCCCTGGTGTGGGTCGACACCTACAAGCAACTCGGAACCTTCCGCACGCCACAACAGATCGAAGCGTTCGCGGCGCCGTTCCGCGCCAACTTCGCCGCCACCACGCGCGACTTCGTTCAACACATGTTCCTGCCCACGGCTGATCCGGCATTGGTCGAGCGGATCGCCGCGGACATGTCGGCCGCACCGCCAGACGTTGCGTTGGGCGCGATGGTGTCGGCGATCGCGTTCGATCGCAGAATCCCGCCCGCCCTGGCGGAGCTCAAGCTTCCGGTGATTGCGATCAACCCGGCGCAACCGCCCACCGACGCGGCCTCGCTGGGGCGCTATGGGGTGGGCGTGCTGCTCATGGCTAACGTGGGGCATTTCCCGATGCTCGAGGATCCCGAGCGCTTCAATGCCATTCTGCGGACCGCCATCGACAACGTTCCGCGATGAGATAACTGCCATGACAAAATCCACTCAGTTGGATCGCGAGCGCGAGCAGTTGCGCAAGTACTTTGCGCGCCTGCCACCCGGTACACGCCGGGCTCTCAAGAAGCTGCGCCAGGCCATTCGCTCAGCAGCGCCCCGTGCCGTCGATGCCTTCAGTTACTCGATCCCGGCGTTCCGGCTCGATGGCCGCGTATTCCTGTGGTATGCGGGATGGAAGGAACACGTGAGCCTCTATCCGATGACCGCGGCGGTGCGTCGTGCTCACGCGAAAGAGCTCGCCGGTCTCGAGACATCGAAGGGTACAATCCGCTTCCCGCTGACGAAGCCGCCCTCGGCCGCGCTCGTCAGACGATTGGTCAAGGCACGCATCGCCGAGTTGCCCGCAAAGAACTAGAGAGTGGAGGGCATGACCGTGCAGACATTGCATCGACCCATCATGGGCATCCTCATTGGTGGGGGCGTGGCGGCGACGCTCGATCTCATCTATGCCGTCACACGGAACTGGCTCGGCGGCGCGAGCCCACTCTGGACGCTGCAATTGGTCGGCAGCGGCTGGCTGGGTGAGAGCTCCTTCTCGCGCGGCGTGCCCGCCGGTGTGCTCGGTTTCGTTTCGCACTACGGGATCGTGTTCGTAGCGGCCGCACTTTATTACCTGGCCAGCAAGCGCTTTGCCGTCCTTCGGTCTCGTGCGCTGATGTGCGGCGCTATGTTTGGAGTGCTCGTCTATCTCTTCATGAACTTCGTCGTGCTGCCGATGTCGGCGTTTCCCTTGAAGCTGTCCTATCCGGCAGCCCGGCTCATCGAGGGATTCGCGTCACACGCCTTCCTGGTTGGCGTGCCGATCGCGTTCGCGATCCGCCGGTTTTCAGGGACGCCTGCCGGCGCAACAACCTAGAATTCAGTCATGGCTGAACCTCGCGAGCTCCAGTCCGCCCGGGAACATCTGGCACGCGCGGAGGCCGCGTATCGCAGCCAGGATGGGCTTTATCATCTCGAGGAAGGACTCGCGCTGCTCGAAGACGTGATGGCCGAATCGCCTCAACATCGCCACCTCGCGGAGAACCTGGCCTCGACTTACTTCACGAAGATCTACGGCGGCATCAAGCGGCTGGTCGAGTCCGACCGCGGCTTGCCCGAGCCGGACCTCGAGCACCTCTTCAAGGTGGTGCTGGCGTTCGACGAGCGCAGCTTCGAGCTGCCCGCGGAGGCACGCGCCACCAAGATCAGCCTCGTTCGCGACCTGGTCGATCGCTACTATGAAGGCCACTCGCCGGATGCGAAGCGTGCGGCCCTCGAGCAGCTCGCGGAGATTTCGCGCAAGCGATAAAGGGCAGCGCGCCGCCTCACTCACAGGAGACAGGCAATGGAGTTGTTCATCTTCGCGCGGTTCCACGCACGGCCGGGCAACGAAGCAGCGGTCGCTGCCACGTTGCTCGAAGTCCTGCCGCCGACGCGGCAGGAGCCGGGTTGCCTCGGCACGCACGCGTTTCGCTCCATCAACGATCCGCAACTCTTCTATATTCATTCGCACTGGAAGGACAAGGCCGCGTTCGACCGTCACCTCGAGCTCGACCACACGATTCGCTTCGTGGAGCGCGTCGAACCGTTGCTGGACCATCCGCTCAATGCCACGCGTGCCGTGCAATTCGGCTAGGGAAGAACTGTGACCACCACGACCCGGCTGGCGACACTCGATGACCTGGACAAGGTTGCGACACTTTTCGATGCGTACCGTCAGTTCTACCAGCAGCCAGCCGATCTGGCGCGGGCCCGGCAATTCATCCGGGAACGGTTGCAACGTCAGGAGTCGGCGCTGCTGGTCGCCGAGACGGCGCCCGGCGGCGTGGTTGGGTTCTGCCAACTCTATCCGCTCTTCTGCTCGGTGAGAGCCGTGCGCATGTATGTGCTCTACGATCTCTTCGTGACGCCCGAAGCCCGTGGCACGGGAGCGGGCCGGGCCCTCATGCTGGCCGCCGAGGCACATGCGGCCAGTTCGGGCGTGTCACGCCTCGAGCTGTCAACTGCGAAGACCAATACCGTCGCTCAGTCGCTGTACGACTCGCTCGGCTGGGTGCGTGACGAAGCCTTTTTCGTCTACAGCAAGAACCTCAATCGCTGAGGGAGCGGGGCGGCAAACAATGCTGTACATGGTCATCGAACATTTCAATCCGGGAGCGGCGCCAGAAATCTATCGACGCGCCCGCGAGCGGGGCCGGCAGATCCCTCCCGGGCTCGAATACGTCGAGAGCTGGGTCGATCTCGAGTACTCGCGCTGCTTCCAGCTGATGCGAACGAACGACGCGGCACTGTTCGACGTCTGGATCCGCGCCTGGAGCGATCTCGTCCGCTTCGAAGTGATTCCGGTCAGAACCTCGGCTGAGGCTGCACAGGCGATTCCCAGGGAGGTGTGAGAATGTCGAGTGAGAGCTACGAGGGCGGTTGCCTCTGCGGCGCGATTCGCTACCGGTCCACTGCAGCGCCGTTACGCTGCATGATCTGTCATTGCGAATACTGCCGCAGGCACTCGGGCGCGCCGTGCATGAGCTTCGTGCATTTTCCGCTTGCATCCTTCAGCTGGCTGAGCGGCGCACCGCGGCGCTACCGTTCATCGCGCTTCGCCGAGCGTGGCTTCTGCCCCGAGTGCGGCAGCACCGTTTCGATGCACGAGGAAGTGCTGGGTGATCGCGTACAGGTGGCGCTCGGCAGTCTCGATCATCCGGAACGGGTCCGGCCGCAGGACCACGTGTGGGTCCAGAGCCGGATTCCGTGGTTCGACGTGGCGGATGACCTGCCCCGGTTCCAGCGCAGCAGTACAGCGGTTCCCACCAAGGCAGAGAGCCGGTGAGCGGCACGGTGCAGCGGCGCCCGTTGCCCGGCGTGATTCCCTACTTTGACGACGCCGAAATCCGTGCCGCGCTCAAGTGGAGCGACCTGATCGTCGCCATGGAGCGCGCGCTCACTGCCCTGTCGACCGGCAAAGTGCTGCAGCCCGTGCGAACCTGGCTCACGCTCGAGGAGGGCGAGCGCTATTTCGGCATCATGCCGGTGGCCGCATCCGATGTCGTGGGCGTCAAGCTGGTGAGCTTCTATCCGCGCAATGCCGGCAGCGAGATTCCGACGGTGTCGGCGATCGTGCTGCTCTTCAGACCTGACACCGGCGTCCCGATTGCGATGATGGATGGCCGGACGATCACTTCGCTCAGGACCGCGGCAGTGTCGGCCGCGGTCACCAACCGGCTGGCGGCCGCTGACAGCAAGGTTCTTGCGCTGCTGGGCAGCGGCGCGCAGGCGGAAACCCATCTCGAAGCATTGAGTCATGTCCGCACCTTCGAGGACGTGCGGGTGTGGAGCCGCACGCCCGAGCATGCCGAGCGCTTCGCGGCGCAACACGGCGCGCGGGCCATGGATGCAGAGTCCGCGGTGCGTGGGGCCGACGTCATTGTGACCGCGACCCCGGCGCGCGAGCCGATCCTCAAGGGCGCGTGGCTCAAGCGTGGCGCGCATGTGAATGCGATCGGCGCGCCGATGCCGGGCTGGCGCGAGCTCGACAACGAGGCGATGGCGAACGTCGTGGTGGTCGAGTCGCGTGAGGCGGTCAGGAAGGAGTCGGGCGATCTCATCTTGTCGAAGGCCAAAATTCGGGCTGAGGTGGGCGAGATCTTTGCTGGAAAGAAAGCTGTTGCGGCGTCCGACACCACGGTGTTCAAGTCGGTGGGTGTCGCCATCGAGGACATCACGACCGCCAAGCTCGCACTGGATGTGGTTACGCGCCGGCGTGAGGCCGGCGACTGAGTTCGAGGTATCGATGCATGACGTGCTACCGCTCGCTGCCGAAAATGCTGGGACTGCTGCTGCTCGCGATCCTCCTGGCCGCGCTATCGGCCTGGTGCACCACGCAGCCGCAGGCGCGCGCGCAGGTGTTCGGTTGGCTGGGCGTCGCGTTCTTCGGTTTCGGCGTGCTCGTGCTCGCGCGGCAAGTGTTCCGCCGCGGGCCGGTGATCGTTCTCGATAACCTGTCGATTACCGACTGTCGTTCGTCCGACGGGCCGCTATTCTGGGACCAGGTGCGCTCCGTCTGGGTCGGTTCAGTGCAATCCTCAAAATTCCTTTGCCTGGAGCTCAAGGATCCGGAGGCTCTCCTCGCTCGCTGGTCGGCCAAGCGGCGTGCGCTCGCCAAGGCCAACGCCGCGCTCGGATTCCCGCCGGTCACCATCTCCTTCACGGGCTTGTCGCCCGGGCTCGAGGAGGTGCTGACGTTCTTGCGTTCGACGCAGCCCGCCAAGTTCAACGACACCGCGCGCGTCTTCGGCAGCGAACTGCGCTGATGAAACCGGCGGATTCGCTTGCCGACAGTTACGAGACGCTCTATCGCGAGTTCGATTCCCCGTTGATGCGCGAGTTGCGGCGCGAAGCGTATGGCGAGGACATCGGGCAACACTCCTGGGTGCGCGCGGATGAGCTGCGCCGGGATGTCGTGGCACTCGGGCTCACGCGCTCGAGCCGTCTGCTCGACCTGGGCTGCGGTCCTTGTGGCCCTCTGACTTTCATTCTCGTCGCCGTGGGTTGTTCTGGCGTGGGATTGGAACTGAGTGCGACCGCACTGGCCGTCGGACGTACGCGCGCGAAGTCGCTGGGGGTGGAGCCGTTGCTCACGGTGCACGAAGCGGATCTGAATGAGCCGCTCGGGCTCGAGCCGCACGCCTTCGACGCAGCGATGTCACTCGATGTCGTCCTGCACCTGCGCGATCGCGCGCAGTTCTTTGCGGAAGTGGCGCGAGTGCTGCGAACCGGCGGGCGCTTTCTCTTCACCGATGCCGGCGTTGCCACGGGTGAAATTTCGAACGAAGAGATGCGCCGCCGGAGCATTCATGGCCATATCGAGCTCGTGCCGCCAGGTCGCAATGAAGCGCTCCTGGAAGCTGCCGGCTTTCGCATCCTCGAAACCGAGGACCGGACCGCGAGCGTGGTGAGGAACGCAGCCGGGCGAATGGCGGCGATGCGTGCGCATCGGGGAGAATTGGAGCGACGGTCGGGCGCTGCTGACTACCGCCGCCAGGAAGATTATCTTGAAGCGGTGATCGAGCTCGCACAACGCAGGGCGCTGTCGCGAGTGATGTACCTGTCGGAGAACCAGGGGATGCATTCATGATTGCGATGGCGGCGCGCGAAGCGCTCGAGCGTCTCAGGGAAGGTAACCGCCGCTTCGTGTCCGGTGCGCCGAGCCTCGACACGGCAGCGACCCACGTGCGGCGCATGGAGTTCGTGGCCGGCCAGGAACCCTTCGCCGTGATTCTCGGCTGCTCCGACTCGCGTGTGCCGGTCGAGATCGTCTTCGACCAGGGACTGGGTGATCTCTTCGTGATCCGCGTGGCGGGAAACATCGTGGCGCCCTCGCAGATCGGCAGCGTTGAATTCGCCGCGGAACGCTTCGGCACGCGCCTCGTCGTGGTCCTGGGTCATACGAATTGCGGCGCAATCCAGGCGACGCTCGACGATCTGCAGCAGCCCAATGATGCGCAGTCGCTCAATCTCGGCTCGATCGTGCAACGCATCCGGCCGGCGGTCGAGGGACTGCTGGCGACCGAACTGCGGCGCGATCACGAGGCTTTGGCGCGCGAAGCCGTGCGTGCCAACGTGCGCGTGTCGGCCGACTATTTGAGGCATGGCTCCGAGGTGCTGGAGCGCCTGATCCGCAACGATGGGCTCCACGTCGTCGGCGCCGAATACTCGCTGGAGACGGGTGTCGTCGATTTTTTCGACGCTGTCCCGCGCTGACCGATACGCGGGCGTGCGCGATGGGACTCTTTCTCAAGAATCTCCTGTTCACGGTCGTCGTGCCGGGAACGGTCGGTGTGTATGTGCCCTTGAGCATTGCCTCGGGTCGTCTTGTCGTGTCCGGGCCGCTCAGGGCGGCTGCGATCGTCCTGCTCCTCGGCGGCGGCGCGATCTACGTGTGGTGTGTGTGGTACTTCGCGTGGTTCGGTCGCGGTACACCGGCGCCCATCGATGCGCCCATCAAGCTGGTGGTACGCGGCCTCTATCGCTACTCGCGCAACCCGATGTACGTCGGGGTCCTGACCACGATCCTGGGCTGGGGCATCTTGTTTGAGTCACGCGACGTGCTCATCTACGGGCTGATCGTGTTCGGCGTCTTTCATCTGTTCGTGCTGTTCTACGAAGAGCCGCACCTCGCGCGGGTATTTGGCGACGAGTACGAGCGCTATCGTGCACGCGTCAATCGCTGGCTGCCCGGATTGCGGCGCCAGCCCGCGGCCTGATCATGGACGCGCCCCTCGCGATCGATCGGGTCGACGATGCGAGTGCCACCGCGCACTGGAAATTCTGGGGAACGTTCCTTTGGGGCCTGCTGATCACGGCCGTCTTCCTGGTGTTGCAAGCCGGCATCGTGTACGGCGTGGTCGCGTCCAGCCAGGGTGCGCTGAGCGAATCCGAGTTCATGGATCGTTATATCTCGGCCGCGACGAGTGGCTCGGTGTTTTCGATCGCGACGATCCTGACCGCAGTCCTCTGTTGTGCGCTGATCGCCGGTGTCGTCAAGCTGAAGAAGGGTGCGGTCCTGAGTGCCTACCTTGCGTTGGACGCTATCCCGCGCGCGCTGATACTCCGCTGGCTCGTGCTGCTCGTCGCATTCATCGTGATTGCCGACGTCGTCACTTATCTCGTCGGGCGACCGATCGTTCCGGATTTCATGTCCGAGGTGTATTCCACCGCCGATCCGGTCTGGCTGCTGTGGGTGGCGCTGTTGGTGGCCGCGCCCCTGTTCGAGGAGACCTTCTTTCGCGGCTTTCTCTTCAGAGGCTTCGCATCGAGCTTCCTGGGCGTGAGCGGCACGGTGCTGGTGACCGCCGGCCTGTGGGCACTGCTGCACGTTCAGTATGATGCCTACGGAATCGCGCTGGTCTTCGCTCTCGGCCTCCTGTTGGGCATCGCACGCGCGCGCACCAGCTCGCTGTGGGTGCCAATCGCAATGCATTCGGCGGCAAACCTCGTGGCGACGATCGAGACGGCGGTGCTGACATGACCCGTGGGCTTGCTTTCATCTTTGTCGCATGGTGCTGGTCGTCGTTGACGCTGGCAGCAGAACCCGCGCCAGCAACCCGGTCGCCCACCCAGGTGGTGTTGCTCGGCACTGGCAATCCCGCGCCCTTACCCGATCGCTCAGGTCCGGCGACGGCAATCGTCGTTAACGGCCATCCGTATCTGGTCGACTTTGGCGCGGGCGTCGTGCGACGCGCCAAGGCCGCGCAGCAGAAGGGCATTGCGGCGCTCGACCCCGTGAACATCCAGCATGTGTTCCTCACCCACATGCACCACGATCACACCGTCGGGTACCCGGATCTGATCTTCACGCCGTGGATCGTGGGCCGAAAGGTCCCGCTCGAGGTGTTTGGTCCCAAAGGCATCAAGTCGATGAGCGAACATGTGCTCGCCGCATGGGCCGAAGACATCAGGATTCGCAACGGCCCGATCGAGCGCGACATTCACAACGAAACCGGTTACCAGGTCAACGCTCACGAGATCGTGGCGGGCGTCGTGTACAAGGACCAAAACGTCACCGTCACGGCGTTCAACGTGCATCATGGCGAGTGGGGCGACCGTGCCTTTGGCTACCGGTTTCAGGCCGCGGACCGCAGCATCGTCATCTCGGGCGACGCGAGGCCGAGTGAGAGCGTGGTCGAGAACTGCAATGGCTGCGACGTGCTGATCCACGAGGTGTACACGGACAAGGGTTATGCGAAGGCTCCGCCCGAGTGGCAGCGCATGCGCCGTAGCCACCACACTTCTTCGGCTCAGCTCGCCGAGCTGGCTACGCGGGCACGGCCCGGCTTGTTGATCCTGTATCACCAGAGCTACCAGGGTATCGAGTCGACCGAAGAGGACTTGCTGAACGAGATGCGAGCGGCCTACAAGGGACGCTTCGTGTCCGGCCATGACCTGGATGTGTATTGAACATGGAGAGTGCGATGGATGAGGACCTTGAAAAGCTGAATCGTGACGAGCTCGTGCGCGAGGTCAAGCGCCTGCGCGGCGGGATTCGCGCGCACCGCGACAGCAGCGGCCACGATCTGTGCTGGCATCACCCGCAACTGTGGGGCCTGTTGCCCGAGCGTGTCGATCCACAGGTGGCCGTTCCGCCCTGGCCCAGGTTTCTGCGCGGATGCGTGCGATATCGCGAAGCCCTGGAACGCGAGCTACCGAACGCAGCCGTCGAAGAGCGGGAGTTCGGCGACAGGCGATGACCCCGCAGCCCGCGAAGGAAGGCAGATCCCATTCGCGTTACGAGAGCCTGCGCCTGCAGGGCTCGATTCGCGTCATGATCATCGGCTATGGCGTGGCGGGACTCAGCCTCTTGTTGGCCCGTCATGGTCCGGCTGAGACCGCGACTCCGTTCACTCGACAAGTGCTCTACATGTTGCTCACCGGTCTCGGCTTGCAGGCCATCCTGTTCTTCGTCCGCACATTCACGTCCCGCTACGAGCGCGCCGTGGGGCTCGAGGGATACCTTTCACCGCTCGTTCTTTATGTCTTCGAGCTCGTCGCCGACGCCGTGACGGTGTTTCTCTTTGCGTGGGCGACCTACAGGGGCCTGCTGGCTTTCGCCAGCGATTTGTAAGGACGGAGATGCATGACTAGCGCCGCTCGCCTCGAGCTCCGCACGATCCGCCATGACGGGACGCCGCATGACTTTGACGGCGTTCTTCCCGATATCGCGCATTCGGCACTGCACCAGATGGCGCGCCTCTACGAAACCGTCGGATATCACGAGCCATGGGTCGGCTATCTCGGAACGCAGGGCAAGGAGGCCGTGGGCCTCGGCAGTTTCAAGGGCCCTCCGGCCGCGGGCCGCGTTGAAATCGCCTATTTCACTTTTCCTGGTTGGGAGGGACGCGGCTTCGCGACCGCGATGGCGCGCCGTCTCGCCGACCTGGCACTCGACAGCGAACCGGGAATCACCGTTGCCGCGCAGACTCTGCCCGTAGCCAATGCCTCCAATGCAATTCTGCGCAAGCTGGGGTTTCGCCTGCATGGCACGGCCATGGACGACGAAGCGGGCGAAGTCTGGGAATGGCAGCTGCCGATCGTGCTGCGCACGCCGCGCCTCAACCTGCGCAAGATGAACGAGGACGACGGCGAGTTCATCATCGGGTTGCTCAACGATGCGGCCTTCCTGCGCTACATCGGCGACAAGGGCGTGCGGACGATCGAAGACGCTCACCAGTACCTGCAGACCGGTCCGATGGCGAGTTACCAGCGCTTCGGATTCGGGCTCTACCTCGTAGAGCTGCGCGAGTCGGGCGAGCCCATCGGCATGTGCGGCCTCCTGAAGCGCGACACGCTCGAGGACGTCGACATCGGCTTTGCCTACCTGCCGCAACACCGCGCCAAGGGTTATGCGGTGGAAGCGGCGTCCGCAGTGATGCGCCACGCGCGCGCGAGCCTCGGTCTCGGGCGGATCGTGGCGATCGCCTCGCAGGACAACGAGGGCTCGGCACGTGTATTGAAGAAAATCGGGTTCAAGTACGAACGGCTGATCCGGATGCCGCACGACGATAACGAGCTCAAGCTCTTCGCATCCGAGGCTGCTGCAACGTTATGAGCACGCCGCTCATCAACGTGGACGTGGATGATCTCGAGCGCGGCGTGCAGTTCTACACGCGGGCATTCGGGTTGCGCACCGCGCGCCGGCTGGGGAAAAACGTCGTGGAGCTGCTCGGAGCCCCGACGCCGATCTATCTCATCGAGAAGGCTGAGGGCAGCGTGGCAGCTACCGGGCTCTCGCAGCGTCGCGACTACGCGCGACACTGGACGCCGGTCCATCTCGATTTCGTGGTCCACGACATCGGTGCGGCCATCACCCGCGCGCAAGAGGCGGGGGCGCGAATCGAAGGTCAGGTGCGCACAGCGAACTGGGGCCATATCGCGCATCTGTCCGACCCTTTCGCACACGGTTTGTGCCTGATCCAATTCCTGGGACGAGGCTACGATGAGATCGCCGAGTGACGCGCCGTGGATAACGGTTCGGTCGGCCAGGCCGGACGATGCGACACGACTCGCGGCCTTCGCCGCCCGCACTTTTCGCGAGGCTTACGCCGCGCAGATGCCGTGGGATGACGTGAAGGCTTATTGCGAGTCGTCATACAACGCGGACCGCCAGGCGGCGGAGATCGCCGATCGAACGGTTGCGACCTTGCTTGCTGAAGTCGACGCAACGCTTGCGGGTTTCGTGCAGTTGCGCTCCGGGGAGGCGCCCCCGTGTGTCGAAGCGCAGCGTTCGATCGAGCTGTGGCGCCTCTATGTCGATGCCCGCTGGCAGGGACGCGGGGTCGCACAGGCGCTCATGTCGCGGGCGGAGGAGACCGCCAAGAGCCGCGACGCCGCGCTGCTGTGGCTCGGTGTCTGGGAGCGCAATGCACGCGCTCAGGCGTTCTACGGCAAATGTGGTTTCAGCAAGGTCGGCACGCTGCCTTTCACGCTCGGCCGGGAGCTGCAGACCGATCTCGTCATGGTCCGCGCGTTGAGTGCAAAGGCGTGAGCGCTACGCCGTTCATTGTTCGCGACGAGCGCGTCGAGGATGTCATCCCGATCCGGCGCGTCATCGAGCGCGCTTTCGGACAGACAGTCGAAGCGGACCTGGTCGACGCCTTGCGACAAGGCGATGCGCTCACTGTGTCACTGGTCGCCGAAGCGGCGGGCGAGATCGTCGGTCATGTCGCTTTCAGCCCGGTGATCATCCGCGCGGGCGACATCCTGTCGGAAGCGCTCGGTCTGGCACCGCTCGCAGTCATTCCCGAGCGGCAACGGCGCGGGATTGGCGCAGCACTGGTACGCGCCGGGCTCGACGCCTGTCGTGCGCGAGGCCATCGCGTCGTCGTGCTGGTCGGCGAGCCGGCGTACTACCAGCGCTTCGGGTTCTCGACCGCGAGCGAGTTCGGTCTCGAGTGCGCGATCCCGGTGCCGGTCGAGGTGTTCCTGGTCGCCGAGCTCGCGCCCGGCGCCCTGGCCGGATGCTCTGGCGTCGTGAGTTATCGCCCCGAGTTCGACGCGGTGAGCGCATGAACCGCGACGCGCAACGTCTGATCGAGCGGCTCGGACTCGCGCCTCATCCCGAGGGTGGCTGGTATCGGCAGGTTCACCGTTCCTCCCAGAAGGTCCAGACACCGGGCGGCGAGCGCACGGCGCTGACCACGATCTACTACCTCCTGGAGCGCGACCAGTTGAGTCGCTGGCACGTGGTGGATGCGGACGAGATCTGGCATTTCTACGGGGGCGCTCCGCTCGAGCTCTTCATCTATTACCCGCAAACGCAGCAACTCTTGCGTCGAGAACTGGGATTTCCCGTCGAGGGGCGCGACGGCGTTGTCGTGGTTGCAGCCGGTGCCTGGCAAGCTGCGCGCAGCAGCGGCGACTACTCCCTGACCGGTTGCACGGTCGGACCCGGTTTCGAGTTCAGCAGTTTTCGTTTCGTCTCCGACCTCCCCGACCACGAGCGACATTTCGCGGGCGCGCTGCATGCGTTCGCTGATCTTTTGTAAGTTACAGAGCGCGGCTATACGCTGGGCCCGCCGGTCAGTATCCTGTCGCGACAACTAAGAGCACCCACCGACGGGGATGCGGAGGTCGAATGATTCGATTTCACATCGTCGAGCATCCGGGAGCCAATCTGCAGCGCCAACTGATCGCGGCGATGCGCGCGGGCGAGTTGCGCACGTTCAAGGCGCTCAAGCGCGGCCGCAAGATCGAGCACATCACTTATCCCGGGTGGATGAACTGGGCCGCCGCCGATGGCGTGATCAGCTGTACGGTCTTGAGTCCGCGCAAGCCCGGCCAGGAGTGGCAACTCTTCAGCGCTTTCCTCGGTCGCCTCGCGGCCCGGTATGCGGGCAGCATCGCCGCCATCGAAGTGCAGTTTCCCGATGCTCCCGCGAAGGCCGTGAAGCCCCGCCGGCGGAGGAAGAAAGCGAAGAAAGCACGACGCCGTCGCAGACGCGCCTGACGTTTTCAAGTGCGCGGACTTTCAGGCGGCGCGCTCGCCGGTCGTCGAGCGGTCGTTTCCTTCAGCGGCGGCAAGGATTCCTGCCTCGCCTTGTGGCGTGCGCGGCAGGCGGGTCTGGACGTCGCGGCCGCGATCAACGTTCTTGACGAGACGGGCGAGCGCAACCGTTCGCATGGCGTGCCGCGTGCGTTGCTCGAAGCGCAGGCGCAGGCGCTCGATCTCGAGCTGGTGGCACCGGTCGCCTCGTGGCGCGACTACGAAGCACGGTTCGTGGCGGCGCTCGAAGAACTCAGGGCGCGCGGCTTTGAAGTAGCAGTCTTCGGCGACATCGACTTGCAGGCCCATCGGGACTGGGAAGAGAAGGTGTGTGAGCGGACCGGACTGCAATGCTACTTGCCGCTCTGGCATGAATCGCGCCTCGCGCTGGCACACGAAGTGCTGCAGCTTGGATTCCGCGCCATCGTGGTGTGTGTCGACAGCCGCTATCTCGAAGATCGCTTTTGCGGTCGCCTCTACGATGCAGCCTTCATCGCCGATCTTCCCGCGGGTGTCGACGCCTGCGGCGAGAACGGTGAATTTCACACCTTCGTGTATGACGGTCCGGGATTTCGCACGCCGGTGCGCCATGCGCTGGCGAACACTGAGAGCTACACGGCGCCCGCCGAGTTGGGGGGCGTGCGCTATTGTTTCGCGCGACTCGAGTCAGGCTGAGGGCGTCGGCGGGCCGAGCGCCTTGAGCCCGCTCGCGATGCGTGCCTTGGCATCGTCGAGCGACAGCGTGCCGGTGTTGACCTCGACCACCGCGTCCAGGATCAGGTCGGCCTGCGCCTGGTGCAGCTCGCCCAGATAAGCCGTGACGATGCGGCCCTTGTTGTCGGTGAACACTGTGAAGGGAATACCCATACCGCCCAGGCCGAAGGCGGCCGCGGCGTCGAGCCCGTCCTGTTCGCCGATCAGGAGGGCATAGTCGATCTCGACTTTCTTGATGTAGTCGAGCACGTTTTCACGAAAATCGATCGCAATGCCGAGCACCTCGATGTTCTGCGCAGCGCGCGCCGCGTTGAGCTTGCGCAGGAACGGGATCTCACGCCGGCAGGGTTTGCACCACGTGGCCCAGAAGTTGATGACGAGCGATTTTCCGTCCCACTCGGTGATCGAGCGCATCTTGCCGTCGCGATCCTCGAGCGAGAACACGGGACGCATGGTCGGAATCGTCGGCGCGGTGGACTCCGCGGGCGGCTGGCTCGCTGCGGGCGCGGGCGGCGCTTCGACGGCGGCCGGTGGCGCCGGACGGTGTGTCGAGCGATAGACGTGGTAGCCGAGAACGCCCGCACTCACGATCGCGAGCACCCCAAGAGCACTCCGCAACGGCCCGGTCATGCCTGTGGGTTCGCGGTCGCGCGCACGATGTGATCGCGGAACTTGTCCGCGCGCACGTAACCCACGACGCGGAATTCGCGCCGCTCGACGCCGTCCGGTCCGAAGAAGGCGATCGTCGGTGGCCCGAAGATGCCGAAGCGCTTGAAGAGCGCCTGGTCGTGCTCGTTGTTCGCCGTCACATCGGCACGCAGCAGGATCACGTCACCGAGGGCTGCCTGCACCTGTCCATCCGAGAAGGTGTATTTCTCCATCTCCTTGCACGACACGCACCACTCGGCTGAGAAATCGAGCATCGCGGCCTTGCCGGCGGAGCTCGCCGCAGCCAGCTCGCGATCGAGATCCTCGACCGACTGCACCGGCCGCCACGGCAGTGAGTCCGCGGCGGCTGCGGTATTGCTCGCGGCTCCGAACCCCGCGAGCGGCGCGAGTGCATCGCGGTTGCCCATGGCAGCGCCCACGATGATCGCGACGCCCCAGGCGAGTACGGGCAGGGCCACGGTCTTGCGCACTTTCGCGATGCCATTCGCGGCCGGTTCGAGGGCGCCGAGCAAGAGCGCGAGGCCGATCGCCAGCGCGCCCCACAGCAGCATCACCAGCACTTGCGGGAGCAAGGTGCGCGCAAACCAGAGCGCGACGCCGAGGAGCAGCACGCCGAAAAGCTGCTTGACCGTGTCCATCCATCCGCCGGCGCGCGGCAGGAGCTTGCCGAGCGAAGTACCGATGAGCAGCAATGGCACGCCCATGCCAATCGCCAGGGCAAACAAGGCGAGTCCGCCGCGCACCGGATCGCCGGTCTGGCCGATGACGATCAGCGCGGCAACGAGTGGCGCGGTCACGCACGGCCCGACGATGAGCGCAGAGAGCACGCCCATGACGCCGACCCCGATAAAGGTGCCGCCTTCCTGGCGATTCGAGAGCGCCGTGAGGCGGCCCTGGATCGCCGACGGCATCTGCAGTTCGTAATAACCGAACATCGAGAAGGCCAGGGCGACGAACACTAACGCGAACGCGCCCAGCACCCATGGGTTCTGCAATGCGGCCTGGAGGTTTTGCCCGAAGAGGCCGGCGAGCACGCCCGCAATGGTGTAGGTGAGCGCCATCGCGAGCACATAGGTGAGCGAGAGCGTGAATGCGCGCCCGGGCGTCACCTTGTCGCCCTGGCCGGCGATGATGCCGGACAGGATCGGCACCATCGGCAGCACGCACGGCGTGAAAGTAAGCGCGAGTCCCGCCAGGAAGAAGATGCCCAGGAGGCCCAGGATCGAGCCATCCCGCACCACTGCGGCGAGGCGATCCTGTTCGGCCGCCGGCGGCGCGTTCGCGGGCGTTCCCCCCGGGAGATTCGCTGCGTCGGCCGCGGGCAGGACGAGATCGAGCGCCTTGGTGATCGGCGGATAGCAGAGTCCTGCCTCCGCGCAGCCCTGATAGGTCACGCGCGCGGTGAAGGCGCCGGCACTCGGCCCCGCCCGCGAGAAGGGAACACTCACGTCGAGGAGGTTGTGGTAGACCTCCTGCGTGCCGAAGTACTCGTCGGTTTTCTCTTCGCCCTTCGGCAAGTCGGGCGCACCGAGCTGCACCTGCGTGCTGTCGCTCGCGACCTTGATCTTCGCCTTGTAGAGGTAATAGTCGGGCGCGATCTGCCAGGTGAGCTGCAACGTGTTGGGCCCGATGACTTCGCCCGAGAAACGAAACGCCTCATCGGGAGGCAGAAATTCGTCTTCCGCACCGCCCGTGAGGAGCGGCGGCGGCGTGTCCGCCTGCGATGCAGGCGCAGCGCCGAGCCAGAGCGCGGCGAGCAGGGTCAACGTGACGAATACCGGCCTCACGCGATCAGCCTCCTCAAGGGGCGACACTCTGACCCAGCCACGCGAGATAGCGTTCCGAACCGCCCTCGATCGGCAGCGCGATCACCTCGGGCAGCTCGTACGGATGCAGCTCGCGGATCCGGGCGCTCAGCGGCTCGAGTAGCCGCTCCGCGGTCTTGATCATGAGGAGCGCCTCGGTCTCGGTCTGGACCTTGTCCTCCCACCGATAGGTCGAGGTCATGCGGGAGAGCCGGTTGACGCACGCCGCGAGCTTTTCTTCCACCAGATGATTGGCGATGCGCGCGGCCACGACGTCCTCCGGGCACGTGCACAGCACCAAAATGTACTTTTCGGTCATGCAGTTATACGCCTCCGGGACCCCTCGAGCGGACGCGAGAATACCGGTCGCCCGGAACAAAGTCATGTGCGGAGTCGATGCTTACGGCTTGAATTTAAAGGGTTCGCCGCTATTATTAGCAGCCACTTTGGGGGAGTGCTAACAGCATCC
>DATIEU010000168.1:0-2294 GCA_035455565.1 Steroidobacteraceae bacterium
CGCATTCTGGGTCCCGGGCTTTCGATCGACGTGTGGTACGCAGACGGCGAATGGGTCGGGCTCGAAGCGCCGGCCAAGGGCGGCCGCACGCTGCGCTATGAGTTGAGCGGCGGGCTGGACGCCTCATGACTGCCCGCGCCGTCCTCGTGGCCGCATTGATGCTCGCCGGTTGCCGGGGCGACGGTCACCCGCCGCTCGCACTCGCCGAAGACGTGGATCTGGAGCGGTTCATGGGCGATTGGTACGTCATCGCGAACATTCCGACATTCATCGAGGAAGGCGCCCACAACGCGGTCGAGTCCTACAGCATCGCACCCGACGGCACGGTCGAAACTGTTTTCACTTTTCGCGCAGGAGGATTCGGCGGCAAGCGCAAGCGCTACACGCCCCGCGGCTTTGTGCGCGAAGGCAGCGGCAACGCGGTCTGGGGCATGCAGTTCGTCTGGCCGGTCAAAGCCGACTACCGGATCGCATGGATTTCCCCGGATTACGCCCAGACCGTGATCGGACGCGAGGCGCGCGATTACGCCTGGATCATGGCGCGCAGTCCTGAAATCCCGGATGCCGATTACGAAGCCATCCTCGACTTCCTCGGGTCCCAGGGCTACGACGTCGCCCGGATCCGCAGGGTGCCCCAGCACTGGCCCGACGATTCGACCCGGTCCGGGAGCACTCCATGAGTTCGTCGCGATTCGCGCTCGCGCTTCGGCGCTGGGTGGACAGCGACGCCGGTGAAGCGGACCCCGCGCCGCTCGCAGAGCACCGCATTGACTGGCCCCGCGTCCTGCCATTCGTGCTGATACACGCCGGATGCCTCGGCGTCCTGTGGGTAGGCGCGAGCCTGACAGCTGTCACAGCCGCAGTCGCACTATTTGCCGTTCGAATGTTCGCGATCACCGCTTTCTATCATCGCTACTTCTCGCACCGCGCATTCCAGACCTCGCGCACTGCGCAATTCGCCTTCGCAATCCTCGGCGCGAGTGCGGTCCAGCGTGGTCCGTTGTGGTGGGCAGCACATCACCGTCACCATCACGCCGAGGCGGACCATCCCGAAGACCGGCATTCGCCACGCGTGCACGGATTCTTCTGGAGCCATGTCGGATGGTTTCTCGCGCGCGAGAACTTTGCCACGCGTCTCCCGCTCGTGCGGGATCTCGCGCGCTTTCCGGAATTGCGCTGGCTCGACCGGTTCGACGCCGTCGTTCCGGTCCTGCTCGCCGCAATGCTCTTCGGAATGGGCGCCTGGCTCGAGCGGGCTGCGCCCGGGATGGGCACGAGCGGATGGCAGTTCGTGGTATGGGGATTCTGCATCTCCACGGTCGCTCTCTGGCACGCGACGTTCACGATCAACTCGCTCGCCCACCGCTTCGGTACCCGTCGCTACGCGACGCGCGATGATTCGCGCAACAACGCCTGGCTCGCGCTCCTCACGCTCGGCGAGGGCTGGCACAACAACCACCACCGGTACCCCTCTGCCGCTCGACAGGGCTTCTACTGGTGGGAAATCGATGTCGCCTGGTACGCGCTGCGCTTTCTGGCTGCATTCGGGATCGTCTGGGACCTGCGCCCGGTGCCGACAGCCGTGCGGGAGTCGCACCGCACGCGGCCGCACGAGCTGCGCACGTGAAGGTCGCGATCGTCGGGGCCGGGATCGCCGGAAACGTGGCGGCACGCGGGCTTCATCCTGCGCACGAGATCACCGTGTTCGAAAGCGGCTCGCACGTCGGCGGCCACAGCCATACGCACGAGCTCGAGATCGCGGGGCGCCGGGTCGCGGTGGATACGGGATTCATCGTGTACAACGATCGCACCTATCCGCGTTTCTCCGCCCTCCTCGGCGAACTCGGTGTCGCCACGCAGGAAAGCCGCATGAGCTTTTCGGTGCGCGACGAAGTGAGCGGGCTCGAGTACAACGGCACGTCGCTCAACACGCTGTTTGCCCAGCGCAGTAATCTGGTGCGCCCCTCATTCCTCGCAATGGTCCGCGACATCCTCCGGTTCAATCGCGAGGCTCCGGCCCTTCTCGAGTCGGCGGGCGATGAGCCGACGCTGTCGGAGTTTCTGGGGCGCGGGCGTTACTGCCGTGCCTTCCGCGAGCACTACATCCTGCCCATGGGTGCCGCCATCTGGTCCACCGACCCGGCGTCGATGCTCGCGTTCCCGGCACGCTTCTTCGTCCGCTTCCTGCACAACCACGGAATGCTCTCGATCGACGATCGTCCGGTGTGGAGGACGATCCGCGGCGGCTCGGCCCGTTACGTGCACCGCCTGACAGCGCCGTTCCGTCATCGCAT
>DATIEU010000169.1:0-12164 GCA_035455565.1 Steroidobacteraceae bacterium
TCCTGCACGTCGTCGTGCGTGAGGTTCATTCAGGTCGCTCAATATAGGCCACGCGCCGGCGGTGCGCAGCTTTCGGCGGGCGCCCGCGCGTTTCGCTCTGGGTCGAAACTGATCTCGCTCAAGGTTGAGCCGTGCCGGTGGTGTTTGGCGCCAGATACCGCGCAGCCGCAGGTCGCCTGCCTGTTCGGTGCGATCTCGGAGCTGTCCGTTGCGAAGTCCCTGGTGAATACGGTCGTCCATCCCACGACCGGTGAGCCGATCGCTTCGAAGGCAGGTCCTGCGGCTGACTCGAGCGGGCTCGAGCTGATCTCGGTCTGCATGCTCGTCTGACCCTCACAGACGGCCTGGGGACCGGTCGCGGCGGCCCCCGGGGCATGAATTTCTCCGGAGGCCGCTGCGACTTTTAGCACCTGGAGCATTCGATGCTGGAGCTCTACCACTACGAACCGTCCGCCAACTCCATGAAGCCGATGCTGTGCCTGAAAGAGAAGGGCATCGACTTCGAGAGCCGCTACGTCGATCTGCACCGCTTCGAGCAGCATTCCCCCGAGTTCGTCAGGATCAATCCCAATGGCCAGGTGCCCGCCCTGATCCACAACGGCGCGATCATCACCGAGTCGACCGTCATCAACGAGTACATCGACGATGTGTTCCCGCAGGTGCCGCTGCGGCCCAGGGATCCGGTCGCGCGGGCGCGCATGCGCGTCTGGAGCAAGTTTGTGGACGAGTATTTCTGCCCAGCTCTCAGCATGCACGGCTGGAACCGCCTGGTGCCCGGAATCGTGGCGCGCCTCAAGAGCGGCGAGTTCGACCAGCTCCTCGAACGGATTCCGCTCAAGGAGCAACGCGACAAATGGAAAACCGCGGCGACGCATTCCTTCACGCCGGAGCAACTGGACGACTCGCGCCGCAAGATGGGCATCTCGGTCGAGAAGATGGAGAAGATCCTCGAGCAGTCGAAGTGGCTCGCCTGTGACGAGTATTCGCTGGCGGACATCAATACCTACTCGATCGCCGCGGGCGTGCCGCGCTTCTTCCCCGAGCTCATGAATGAGAAGATCTCGCCCCGCACCATGGACTGGCTGCGCCGCATGAACGAACGACCCGCAGTGAAAGCCGCGTTGGGCATGGCACGCATGCAGCCGCCGGCGCCTCCCAAATGAACGAGCAGGCCGCGGCGATTCCTTCAGCCGCTGTTCCGAAGCCGGTTGAAAGTCACTCCTGGCCGAGTCCCGCCAAGGCCTGGTACGGCGTCGGTGTATTCACCGTCACGCTCCTGGTGCTCTTTACCAACCAGAACGTGGTCAACCTGCTGGCCGAGCTGATCAAGAAGGACTTGCAGCTCACCGACATTCAAGTGAGCCTGATCATCGGCTTCGCGCCGGCATTTTTCAGCTCGTTGTTCATGCTGCCGGTGTCCCGGCTGGTGGACATCATCAGCCGCCGTCTCATCATTGCCCTCGGCTTGCTGATGGCGAGCGTGTCGAGTTTCTGGGCTGGCCTCTCGTCCACCTTCGCGCAACTCTTCATCGCGCGCCTGGTGGGCGGCATCGGCGGCTCCGGCAATGGACCCGCCACGTTCTCGATCCTGGCCGACTCCTTCCCGCCCGCGAAGCTTCCCAAGGCGTTGTCGGTGCTCAACATCGGCTTCATATACGCAATCGCCGCCTCGACGCTCCTCGGCGGCACGTTGATCGCGGCGGTCTCGAGCGCGGGCAGCCTGGCAGTGCCGATCATTGGCGAAGTGCGTCCCTGGCAGGCCGTGTTTCTCATCCTGGCGGTGCCGGATCTGCTGCTCGCGATCCTGATGTTCACCACGGTTCACGAGCCGCGACGACGCGGTGTACGCGCGGCGCGCGCGGGCGTGTCGGGTGCGCCAGTGCCGAAGGTCGTGCCGGTCCGCGAAGTCTTCAAGTTCCTCTCTGACAACCGCGCGGCCTTCGGCCCGATGTTCCTGGGTATGGCGCTCAACGCGATCGCGCTGGGCGGCGCGGGCGCCTGGACGCCACAATTCTTCATGCGCACCTACGGCTGGGGACCGGCGCAGTACGGCATCATCCAGGGGTTCGTGCTGTTGTTGATTGCGCCCGTCGGGCTGATAGCAGGCGGCCTGTTGGCAGAGCGCCTGGCGAAGCGCGGCTACGACGATGCCAACCTGCGCGTCGTCTTCATCGCGTCGCTCCTGCACCTGCCGTTTGCGATCCTCTATGCGCTGATGCCGAATCCCTATGTGGCAATCGCACTGTCGGCCGCCAACATCGCGACCATCTCGATCGGCACCGGACCGCAGAACGCCGCACTGCAGGTGATCGTGCCGAACGAAATGCGCGGCCAGATTACGGCGTGCTTCCTCTTCTGCTTCATGCTCCTGGGCTACGGATTGGCGCCCACGCTGGTGGCGGCTCTGACGCAGTACGTGTTCGGCGAGGAATCGCTGCTGCGCTACTCGATTTTCTCGATTCACCTGGTGCTCGGGCCGATCGCCACGGCGGTCCTCTGGTACGGCTTGAAAGCGTACGGACAGGCGTTCGCACAAGCGCGAGCCTGGCACTGAGACCCTCCCTGCCTGTCCCGCAGGCGGGAGAGACAAGCATCACTTGCGTTCGAGCTGTTGCCTGAAGATCGGGTTCGACAGCAGGAATTTGATCGCCGCCGCGCGCTCCTCGTTGATGGGTTCGTCGGGAAACGCCGCGAGCATTGCTCGGTAGTGTTCCTCTGCGCCTGCCTTGAATTCGGGATGCGTGAAGATATAGAGATCGTTGCGCCGGATGCCGCGCAGGATCCGCTCGCCGCACTCGACGGGGTCCATCCACAGCGGTGAGTTGGGACGTTCCGACAAGCGCTGCTCGAACTCGCGAAAGCCGCTGTCGCCGAATTTGTCGGGCCGGGTCTTGCCGCTCTCGCGAATGTTGGTCTGCACCGGGCCCGGGCAGAAGGCGGAGACGCCGATGTTGTCGGCGGCGAGCTCGCCGCGCAGTGACTCGCACATGCCGATCATGGCTGCCTTGGCGGTGATGTAGATCGAGAACGCCGGAATCGGCACGACCGCGGCCATCGATGAGGTGTTCACGATGTGGCCGCCCTCGCCGTGCGCCAGCAGGTGAGGCAGGAACGTGGTGATGCCATTGACCACGCCGCCGATCATCACTCCCAGTCCCCAGTCCCAATCGTCATAGCGCGCCTGCTTGATCGGCCCGCCGATGCCCATGCCGGCATTGTTGACGAGCAGATGCATCTTGCCGAAGGCGCGCAACGACTCCTGCGCGGCGCGCGCGTAAGCCGCGCGGTCCGTGACGTCGAGCTTGAGGGTCAGCACGTTGGCCTTGTTGCCCGTCTCGGCGAAGTGCGCGGCCGCGCTTTGCAGGTGATCGTCGCGCACGTCGGCGATGACGACCTGCATGCCGGCGCGCACCAGGACCTTGCTGAGACCGAGACCGATGCCGCTGGCACCGCCCGTGACGAATGCGACCTTTCCCTGAACCGGATCCATACCTGCACCTGTGTGGGAGATTGCTGAAGGGCCCGCGCAGGCTCGGCCATCACGGGGCTGCTGTCTCCACCCACAGTGAAACTATTTCCCTCTGGGTTGATTCCTAGATCGTTGCTGGTTGAGCCTGCCGGGGCGGTTTTGCTGCCCCATTAGTGCCTTCATGAACATGCATCCTGCCTGAGGGAGATCCGCTCTTGCAGCAATACGCAGGCGGCATGGACGCGAGATCTCGCGACCATTCCGGCGCGCTCGTCATCCTGCTATACGGGCTCGCGCTCGCGGCGTGCCATCGCTCCGACAAGCCCGCAGCGGTGGACGCCGCACGCATCATTGCGGCGGATCGGGAGCCGGGCAACTGGATGACGCACGGCCGCACTTACGACGAGCAACGCTTCAGCCCGCTCAAGCAGATCGATGCGAGCAACGTTCGCGATCTGAAACTCTCCTGGCACTACGACCTGCCGGACGATCGGCGCGGCCAGGAAGCGACGCCACTGGTCGTCGACGGCGTCATGTACGTCACGAGCGCCTGGAGCAAAGTGCACGCGCTCGATGCGCGTACCGGCGCCCAACTCTGGAGTTTCGATCCCGCCGTGCCGCGTGAATGGGGCGCTAACGCGTGCTGCGATGTCGTCAATCGGGGGGTCGCGCTCTGGGACGGCAAGGTCTTCTTCGGCACGCTCGACGGGCGTCTCTTCGCGCTCGATGCCGCCACCGGTCAGCCGGTGTGGGAGCAACTCACCATCGATCGCAATTGGCGCTACACCATCACCGGTGCGCCGCGCGTCGTGAAGGGCAAAGTGCTGATCGGCAACGGTGGCGGCGAGATGGGCGTGCGCGGTTACATCTCCGCGTACGACGCCCGGACCGGCGATCTCGCCTGGCGGTTCTACACCGTGCCGGGCGATCCGTCGAAGCCGTTCGAGAATCCAATTCTCGAGCAAGCCGCCAAGACGTGGAGCGGCGAGTGGTGGCAACTTGGCGGTGGCGGAACTGTCTGGGACTCAATGGCTTACGATGAGAAGCTCGATCTGCTCTACATCGGGGTCGGCAACGGCTCGCCGTGGAATCAGGCGCTGCGCAGCCCGGGCGGCGGTGACAACCTGTTCCTGTCCTCGATCGTCGCGTTGCGCCCTGATACCGGTGAATACGTCTGGCACTACCAGACGACGCCGGGCGAGACCTGGGACTTCACCGCCACACAGCACCTCATCCTCGCGACGCTCAAGATCGATGGCCGGGATCGCGACGTGATCATGCAGGCGCCGAAGAATGGCTTCTTCTACGTGATCGATCGCAAGAGTGGCGCGTTGATATCCGCGAAGCCCTACGTTGCGGTGAACTGGGCGACGGGCATCGACCCGAAGACCGGGCGCCCGATTGAAAATCCCGAAGCGCGTTATGGCGCGACGGGCAAACCCTGGATGTCGGTTCCGGGTCCGGGCGGCGCGCACAACTGGCAACCGATGTCGTTCAGCCCGCTGACCAACCTCGTGTACGTGCCGGTCACGGACATGTCGTTCCCGTATATCCCGGATGGAAAGTTCGCGCGCAAGAACCTCGCCTGGAACGTGGGCGTCGATTTCGACGCCGGGAGTCTCCCGCAGGACGAGAAAATAAAGACCGCGATCAAGGCAGGACTCAAAGGTCATCTCGCGGCATGGGACCCGGTCGCGCAACGTGAAGTGTGGCGCGTCGATTATGAGAGCCCGTGGAATGGCGCCTTGCTGTCCACGGCGGGAAACCTGGTGTTCCAGGGCACGGCGATGGGCGAGTTCGTCGCTTACCAGGCGGACACGGGAAAGAAACTCTGGTCCGCGCCGACGCAGGCGGGCGTCATCGCCTCGCCGATCAGCTACCAGGTCGACGGCGAGCAATACGTCGCAATCGAAGTGGGGTGGGGCGGCGTGTTCGGCCTGGCACCCGGGGAGCTGACGCTCGACAAGCACGCGAAGCACAACATTCCGCGCGTGCTCGCCTTCAAGCTGAAGGGCACGGATGCGTTGCCGGAAGTTGCACCTGCACCTGTATTGACGCTGCAGCCCCCGCCCGACAAGGCGACGGATGCCGTGATCGCCGCGGGCAAAGCGCACTTCCACACCTACTGCGGTACGTGCCATGGCGATACGGCTGTGAGCTCGGGGATCCTGCCGGACCTGCGCTATTCGCAGGCATTGCACGATCCCAGGCTTTGGCAGAGCATCGTGCACGACGGGGCGCTCAAGTCCGCCGGCATGATCGGCTTCGGTGCGGAGCTGAGTGCCGCGGACATCGACAAGATCCGCGCTTACGTGATCCGGCGAGCACACGAAGGCCTTCCCAAGACGGCGAGCAACGCACCCTCTCAGCCCTCACCCTGAGAGCAGACTGTGATCGAACTCTTCACTTCTGAGACGCCCAACGGCTGGAAGGTCTCGATCGCGCTCGAGGAGATGAGCCTGCCCTACGAGTATCGACACATCCGCCTGTCGCAGCGCGAGCAGAAGCAGGATTGGTACGTCAAGCTCAACCCGAACGGACGCATTCCCACCATCATCGATCACGACAACGACGAATTCGTGGTGTTCGAGTCCGGCGCCATCCTCATCTATCTCGCCGAGAAGACCGGGCTCTTCCTGCCGCGCGACGTGAAGGGCCGTTCGCTCGTGATGCAGTGGCTGATGTTCCAGATGTCGGGCGTCGGGCCGATGATGGGTCAGGCGAACGTGTTCTATCGCTACGCGCCCGAGAAGATCCCGTACGCCATCGATCGCTATCAGCGCGAAGTCCGCAGGCTGCTGGAGATTCTCGACCGGCGGCTGGCGGATCACGAATACCTCGCGGGCGACTACTCGATCGCCGACATCGCCACTTGGCCCTGGGCGCGCGGCTACGAATGGTCCGGCGTCAGCATCGACGGGTTGGATCACCTGCGGCGCTGGCTCGACAAGGTGGGTGCGCGCCCCGCCGTGCAGCGGGGCAAGGACATTCCGCCGGCGGATGACCTGGGTAATCGCACCCAGCAAACGATCGATGCCGGCCGCCAGATCCTGGTTTGATGTGCGCCGAGGTTTGACATGCTCAAGCTGTATCACTGGGAGCCGAACGCCAACTCGGGCAAGCCCATGCTCACGCTCGCCGAAAAGGGCGTGGAGTATGAGAGCCACTACCTCGACCTGCTGAAGTTCGACCAGCACCAGCCCGACTATCTCAAGATCAATCCGGACGGCACGATCCCGGCGATGGTGCACGGCGATCTCGTGCTCACCGAATCGACGCCGATGATGGAGTACGTCGACGAAGCGTTCGACGGGCCGCCGCTGCGGCCGAAGGATGCGGAGTCGCGCTGGCGGATGCGCTGGTGGATGCGCTTCTTCGATTCCTACTTCGCACCCTCTCTCAGCATGATCGGCTGGAGCATATTCGTCGGGCCCGCCGTGCGACAGCGCGACCGAAAGGAGCTGGAAGCGGCGATCGAAAGGATCCCGCTCGAATCGCGCAAGATTGCCTGGCGCAAGGCGATGTTCAATCAGTTCAGCGAGGCTGAGCTCACCGAATCGCGCCGGCGCGTGCTCTTCTGCACCGGGATACTGGAGCAGCATCTCGGGCGTCATCGATGGATTGCCGGCGACACGTACTCGCTCGGCGACATCAATGGCTTCAACCTGGGCTACGCGCTGCCCCTGTCGCAGCCCGAGCACTGCAACGATCAGAAGACGCCGCACATCATGGAATGGTTGCGGAAGATCTACGAACGCCCGGCGGCCAAGCAGACGTGGGCAAAGGGCCGCACTTCAATGGCGCAGCGAGTGAAGATGCTCGAGCGAGGCAACCATGCTTGAGCTCTACCACTGGGAACCGAACATCCTCTTCCTGAAGCCGCTGATCGCGCTCAAGGAGAAGGAAGCGGAATTCGAGAGCCGCTATTTCGATCCGACGCGCTTCGAGCAGTTTGCGGCAGGCTTCCCGCACAACGTGGAAGCGGGTTTGCACCTCGAGCGCGAAGGTCCGCTGTTGCGTCGAAATGGCACGCTGGTGTCGAGTTCGTTCTTCATGCTCGAGTACATCGCCGAGGCCTTCCCCGGACCGAACCTCAATCCGGGCGGAGCGTACGAGCACTACCGCGCGCGTGCCTGGGGTCAGTTCCTGGGTCTGATCGTGGGACCGGCGGTGTGCGCACTGGGCTGTGCCAGGTATCTCGCACCGGCGCTCAGGCAGCGCGATCAGGAGGAGCTCAAAGCGCGCATCGCCGCGATCGAGCCGCTGGAACGGCGCGCCGCGTGGAGTGCCGTCATCGATGGCAGCTTTGACGAGACCGCGATTGCGACTTTCCGTCAACGACTCGGCTTTCCAGTGAAGCGCGTCGAGAGCACGCTGGCGATCAACCGCTGGCTGACCGGGAACGAGTATTCCATCGCCGACATCGACGCCTTTGCGATGCTCAGGACGTTGCCCGACCTGGCGCCCGAGGTCGTCAACCCGCATCAGACGCCGCGAGTGAACGAGTTCCTGCAACGCATGGCCGAACGTCCCGCAGTGCGCGCGGCACTGGCCCTGAGCCGCACGGGTCGCCCGCAGGAAGCGTTCGTGCCCGGCGCCGAGCCCTCGCGCTGGGGTTGAGCGTGGCGTCTACGGGCCAACAACAGTACCGACGGATCGCCACGGAAGAGGCGTTTGCGATTCCGGAGCAGTTCGAGGCCTGGCGCGACCTGCTGCGATCGGCCCAGGGCTACGATCCCGATCTCTTTCTCGCCCGAGCGCAGACCGACGGTGGGCAGCTGTCCAACCGCTTGCTCGATCTCGACGAGGAGCGACTGCAGATCATGGACGAGGCGGGGATCGCCATGCACTTGCTGTCGCTCACCTCAACCGGCGTGCAGGCGCTCGATACAGAACGGGCCGTGTCACTCGCACAGCTCGCTAACGATCGTTTGGCCGCCGCCATCGCGCGTCATCCGGATCGGTACGCCGGGCTCGCCACCATCGCGCCGCAGGATCCGGCACGGGCGGTCAGGGAACTCGAGCGGGCCATCAACCAGCTGAAGCTCAACGGCGTCATCATCAACTCGCACACCAACGGCGAGTACCTCGACGAGGAGAAGTACTGGCCGATCCTCGAGGCAGCCGCGGCTCTCGAGGCCCCGATCTACATTCACCCGCGCTCACCGTCGCCCGCAATGGCCCAGGCCTACCGCAAGTACCATCTCGAGCACGCCATCTGGGGTTACGCGGTCGAGACGGGCCTGCATGGCGTGCGCCTGATCATGAGCGGGGTGTTCGACCGCTACCCCACGCTCAGGATCGTGCTGGGCCACATGGGGGAGAACATTCCGTACTCGCTGTACCGGATGGACTGGATGCACAGCCGCGCGCCGGTTGCCATGGACCGTCCGAAGCTCAAGCAGCGTCCGAGCGATTACTTCAGGCAGAACTTCCTGATCACGACCAGCGGCGTGAACTGGCATGCACCGCTCAAGTTCTGCATCGAGGTCCTCGGCGCCGACAACATCATGTGGGCGGTCGACTATCCCTACCAGGAGACCCACGAGGCGGTGCGGTACATGAACGAGGCGCCGATCTCGGAGGCTGACAAGCACAAGATTTTTCACGGCAACGCGGAGCGCGTGTTCCGTATCGCGCGGGCCTCCTGAAAACGGCTTCGCGGCCGTGGTTCAAAGACGACAGGGCCCACCGGGCGCGCGTGGGACCGGTGCGCTCTGGGTTGACATGCCGTTCGCTGTAGTTCGATATTCGCGCTGGCTATCGCGGTGTAATCGGGCTGGGATAGGGGTCCAGCATGGATTGATTCCTGCGCAAGCAGGGTGGGTCTGAGGTTCGTACCATTTTGACCACATCGATCTGGGAATCCGTTTCCGGGGGGCAATCGATCATGAAGAAATTTATCGGCTTCGTCGCAGCGACCACACTGACGTCCACGGCGCTGCTCGGCGCCACCACGGCCAACGCACAGCAAACACCACAGGCACAGCAACCGGCCTCGTCTTCGGGAGCGCTCGAGGAGGTGGTGGTCACGGCCCGCTATCGCGAAGAGAAGCTGCAGGACACGCCCATCGCGATTACCGCGATCACCGCGCAGGATCTGCAAGAGCGCAACTTCACCACGGCGTATGAGATCGGCTACAACGTGCCCAACGCCGCGTTCCGTCCGGCGCAAGCCGCATTCGGCAATACGATGAGCGCCTTCATCCGCGGCGTCGGACAATACGACTTCCTCGCCGAGTTCGAACCGGGCGTCGGCATCTACTTCGACGACGTGCTCCACCCGTTCACTATGGGCTCGTCCATCGACCTCATGGACCTGGAGCGCGTCGAAGTGTTACGCGGTCCGCAGGGAACCTTGTTCGGGCGCGGCTCCATCGGCGGCGCGGTGCGCTACATCAGCAAGAAACCGCAGGGTGATAACAGCGGTTCCGTGTCGGTCACTTACGGCGACTTCGATCGCATCGACCTGCGCGGGTCGTACGATTTCGCGCTGGCGGAGAACGTGTTCGCGCGCGTGAGCGGCGTTTCGAAGAAACGCGACGGCTACCAGGACGTGCTGGACTTTGCTTGCGCCAATCCGTTGGCGGCCGGCGTAGGTGATGGGTTGGCGGCTGACGGACCGGACGCCGATACGGCTCCGGATCCCGTTGCGGTGGGGAGTCCCGCCGACAACGCCGGTTCAATTCCCACCAGGATTCCGAACCGCTTGAAGGGTTGCAAGATGGGCACGCAGGGCGGTGAAGACATCACCGGCGCCCGCGCAGCCATCCGTTTCGTCGCGAGCGAGGATTTCGAATTCACGCTGACCGGCGACTATCAGGACGACGCCTCCGAGGCGCGCGCCGATTCCCTGATCATCCTCTCTGGCCCTGGCGGGCCGTTCGCGAGCTGGAGCCAGAATTACCTGGCACGCATCTATGGCGTGCCCTTCGACCAGCGGTTCGTTTCGACGGATCGCTCGGTCACGTACGCCACGTACGAGGATGCCCGCAGCGGCTTGAAGTTCGTACCCGAGACGTCGCTGGAGCAGCAGGGCGTGTCGGGCAAGGCCGAGTGGAAAGTCGGCAGTGACGTCCTGGTTGAACTGATCGGCTCCTATCGCGAGTTCGAGAGCAACTTCGCAACGGACGCGGATCAGTCACCGTTCAATGAGCAGACCGTCGACCAGCACTCCGATGTCGATGCCACCACGGCCGAGCTGCGGATCAGCGGGCGCCTGGCGGATGCCGTCGACTGGACGGTCGGTGCCTTCTACTACGATGGCAAGTTCGAGACGGCGCAGACGGTCAGCATTCCGGCGTTCATCTTCAGCGGTGTCTATGCCGGTGCGTGCGGCACCCAGACCAGCGCGACCACCTGCAGCAGCGGGCTGACGCCTGACGTCGCCGCCGGTATCGCGACGGGTGTTATCGATGGGGCGGCGCGCTTCCTCGTGAATGCCTTCAACATCACCGAGTCGGAGAACACCTCGGCGTTTGCACACCTCGTGTGGGACGTGACGGATCGTCTCTCCCTCACCGCGGGCGGCCGGTTCTCGCAGGACAAGAAGGACGAGGACTTCGACAACTCGATAGTGCAGGCACAGTTGGCCACGGACGAAGATCACGTGGACTGGAAGGCGGGCGTCGACTTCAAGTTCACGGACACCGTGCTGGGTTATGCCTCGGCGGCCACCGGCTATCGTCCGCAAGCATTCAACCCGCGCCCGTTCCAGTACACTCAGTTCGTGCAGGTGGACGGCGAGGAAGCGACTTCGTACGAGCTCGGCATCAAGGGCGACTTCTTCGATCGGCGTATGCGCCTGAACGTCGCGGCCTTCTATATCGACTACACGCAGCGCATCACGCCGGTGGGCGGCACCGAGTGTGTCATTGCCCCAGGAACCTCGGGACAGCAGCCGCCGGTGTACGCTGACAACCCGCCGGCCGGTCCATTCACCGACACACTGGGCAACACCTGTGACGCGCTGACCTCGCGCACCTTCTATCAGAACATCCCCGGTGAGGTGGAGGGCGCGGAGCTCGAGTTCACCTTCCAGCCCACCGAAGCCCTCACGATCACTGGCATGTACGGTTATACGGGCTGGAGTTCGGACGACATCGACAATCCGACGTCGGTCTTCGGTCCCGCGGCTCTCGCGACCATCAATGACTATCCGATCTATGTGCCGGAGCAGAACTGGAGCGTCGCGATGGCCTATGCGTTCGGCACGGGCGGCGGCTCGACCATCACGCCGCGGGTCGACGTCTATGGCCAGTCCGAGGTCTGCTCGAGCACTACATCGCGTAATGCCTGCGCGGACGGCTACGAACTGGTGAACGCGCGCCTCGAGTGGGCTAGCCCCGATCGTGCCTGGCAGATCGCGCTGGGTCTCAACAACGCGACGGACGAAGACTACCTGCTCAATATCTTCGACCTGAGCGCCTTCGGCCAGCCGACCACGGAAGGGCAGCCCGGCCGGCCGCAGGAGTGGTACGTACAGTTCGTCCGTAACTTCCAGTAATGCCAGCAGGATCGGGCGCGCCCGGCGCGCCCTGATCCGTCAGAAGAAAGAACAAGGCGCGCCCGGCCACCCGGCGCGCCTTTCTTTTGGTTGAGTGAGTCTCAGGTTGCGCGAGTCGACGTCAAGCGGGATCGCTCCGACGGGGCGCGCGGAGGAGGGTTGGCCCTCGCCGCGGCGCGCGTGGTACGC
>DATIEU010000170.1:0-8071 GCA_035455565.1 Steroidobacteraceae bacterium
CGCCTCGTCGTCGGTGAAGAACGGCGGCACGTCGGGGCCGAGCGCCACCCGCGCCGCGCCGGTCAGCGTCGCGAGGCTGACGACGAGCTCGGGCGTCTCCTCGTCGGCGAGCGCCAGCGCGTCGCCGAGCACCAGCCGCCCCTCGGCGTCGGTGTTGTTGACCTCGACGGTCAGCCCCTTGTGGCTCCTCAGGATGTCGCCCGGCCGCATCGCCGGCGCCGAGATCGCGTTCTCGACCGCCGGCACCAGCACCCGCAGCCGCACGTCGAGGCCGAGGCCCATCACCAAGTCGGCGAGGCCCATCGCGGTGGCGGCGCCGCCCATGTCCTTCTTCATCAGCGCCATCGACACCGCCGGCTTGAGATCGAGGCCGCCACTATCGAAGCACACCCCCTTGCCCACGAGCGCGACCAGCGGATGTGACTCATCGCCCCAGGTCAGGTCGATCAGGCGTGGCGCCCGCGCACTCGCTCGGCCCACGGCGTGGACCAACGGATATTTCTGCTCGAGCAACGCGGCGCCTTCGATCACCCGGCAACGCGCGCTGCTCCGCTCGGCGAGCGTCTGCGCCGCACTCGCGAGCTCGGCGGGCCCCATGTCCCCGGCCGGTGTGTTGACCAGGTCGCGGGCCAGCGCCATTGCCCGCGATGCGCGTTCGGCGTAGTCGGCATCGGCGCCGGCCGGCACGACAAGGCGCGCGGCACGCGATGACGAAGTTGAACGGCGATAACGATCGAAGCGGTAGTGGCCGTAGAGAAAGCCCAGGGCCACCTGCGTGGCGGAGGGCGGCGGCAGCGGCGTGGCGCAACGAAAGTCCAGGCCCGCCGGCAGCTTGTCGGCCAGCCCCGCGGTATGCCAGAGCGACAGGTCCGCAGGCCCCGTCAGCTTGCCGAGTCCCAGGACCGCACCGGCCGCCGCACCGTCACTGCCCGGCAGCAACAGACAGCGATGACGCTCACCCTTGAAACCCGACCCCTGAATCCACCGAACGCTCGCAGCGGGCTGGGTGGCGAGCCATTCCTCCAGGTTCCCTTCGGCGACCAGCCACAGCGGCAGGGCGTTGTCGTTGGCAACGCGCAGCAGCAGATCGGAGGGCGCAGGCATCGGCATGACAGTCGGACAAGCTTACAGAAGTCCCGGTGCCGCTTGTGAATTCTCGGCACCGGGCGCGGTTGACAAGCTCGCAAACCTTGTGCTCACATCGGTCGCAACCAGGGTTTTTGCGCACTACAGATGAGCTACGCCGCGTCGAGTGAACTGCCCTCTGTCGGTGCATTGCCGCTTTCCATCGCGCGTGGCCGGTTGCACGTGCCCGTAGCCGTTCGCAGCGAACTGCTGCTGCTCGGCCTGCTGCTCATCGCGCGGAGGTGCGGGACCTTGGCCTGACCGAACCACAGGCTCAAACAAGGAACCCCGCACCGGCCAGGCCGCTGCGGGGTTTTTTGTTCAGGGGAGACAAACTCAATGCGTCTGTACTCGCAGAAAGATGTAAACCGCAAAGCGCTGAAGGGCGCGCGTATCGCCATCCTGGGCTACGGCAGCCAGGGCCGTGCCCATGCGCTCAATCTCAAGGACAGCGGGCACAACGTGGTCGTCGGCGTGCGCAAGGGCGGCGCCGGCTGGAAGGCCGCCCGCAAGGATGGCCTGCAAGTAGCCGAGCCCGCTGCGGCCGTGGCCGGCGCCGACCTGGTGGCGATGCTCGTGCCGGACCTCGCGCAAGCGGCCTTGTATGCGGATGTGAAACCGGCGCTCAAGAAGGGCGCCACCCTCCTCTTCGCGCACGGCTTCAACATCCACTTCAAGCAGATCCGCCCGCGCAAGGACCTGGACGTGGTGCTGATCGCGCCCAAGGGTCCCGGGGATCTCGTGCGACGTCAGTTCCAGCAAGGCCGTGGCGTGCCCTGCCTGATCGCGGTGGGCCAGGACGCGAGTGGCAGAGCGCATGAGAAGGCACTCGCCTACGCACACGGCATCGGCGGTACGCGTGGCGGCGTGCTCGAGACCACGTTCGCCGAGGAAACGGAAACCGACCTGTTCGGCGAGCAATCGGTGTTGTGTGGCGGAGCGACCGAGCTCGTGGTGCGCGGCTTCGAGACGCTGGTCGAAGCGGGCTATCAGCCCGAGGTCGCCTATTACGAGTGTCTGCACGAGCTCAAGCTCATCGTGGACCTGCTGCACGAGGGCGGCCTCGAGAAGATGCATCGCTTCATCAGCGAGACTGCCAAGTACGGTGATCTCACGCGCGGGCCGCGCATCGTCAACGAGCGGGTCAAGAAGGAGATGACCAAGGTGCTCAAGGAAATCCAGAGCGGCCGCTTTGCGCGGCAGTGGATCGCCGAGAACAAGGCGGGACGACCGAACTATCAGCGCATGCTGCGCGCCGACCTCGAGCACCCGATCGAGAAAGTCGGGGCCGCGTTGCGCGCGCGCATGCCCTGGTTGAACCAGGCGCGGGCGTAACCGGGAGCCGCGCGTGCCCGTCAGCTCACCCAATCAGGTCTCGATGCCGGCCACCGACCGGCGCACGGGCACGGTTCACTTCGACGACGCCGTCGCGGCGCGGCGCCTGCTGGCGAAACACCTGACGCCGACACCGCTCGTCTCGCATCCACTCCTCACGCGCCGGCTCGGTTGCCAGGTGTCGGTGAAGCTCGAGAATGCACAGGCGCTCGGGTCGTTCAAGATTCGTGGTGGCCTGAACCTCCTCGCGACACTGGCAGCTGCGGAACGTGAGCGCGGCCTGGTCACCGCGACGCGCGGCAATCACGGACAGTCGCTCGCGCATGCGGCACAACTCTTCAAGGTGCGCTGCGCGGTGTTCGTTCCCGAGGGCAACAACCCGGATAAGAACGCGGCGATGCGCGCGCTCGGCGCGGACGTGCATGTGAGTGGTCATGATTTCGACTCCGCGTGGTCGGCGGCCGAGAAGCATGCGAGCGGCAGTGGCGCCCGCCTCGTTCATCCGTCACGCGAGCCCGCGCTGATCGCGGGGTACGGCACCGTGGCCACCGAGATGCTCGAGCAGTCGCGGCAGCCTTTCGATGCGGTGTTCGTGCCGGTCGGCGGCGGCAGTCTCGCCGCCGGCATGGGTCTCGTGCTCAAGGCACTCAGCCCACACACCCGGCTGATCGGCGTGCAGGCGAGCAGCGCCCCGGCGCTCTGTCGCGCCTTTCACAGCGGCGAGCTGCAGGAGTGTCCGATCGCAGACACGATCGCCGACGGCCTCGCCACGCGCGTGCCCTCCCCCGACACGGTCGCGATCCTGCGTGAAACGCTCGACGACATGATCGAGGTGGGCGAAGCGGAGCTGCATGCTGCCATCCGCTGCTACGCCGACACGTTGCATCAGCTCGCCGAAGGCGCCGGTGCCGCGGCCCTCGCTGGCGCATTGCGCCTGCGTCGGCGTATCGCGGGCCAGCGCATCGGTATCGTGCTGAGCGGCGGCAACATCACTTCGAGCGTCCTGCTGAGCGTGCTGCACGGCGACCCCGTGCCGGCCACCCAGGCATCACATATCAGTCTTGCTCTGTCGAGCATGGATTACGGAGTGGACTCATGACAGCCACGCAACCCGATCAGGTCCTGATCTTCGATACCACGTTGCGCGACGGTGAGCAGGCGCCGGGCTGCAGCATGACGCTGCCGGAAAAGCTGCGGGTCGCACGCGCGCTCGCAGAGCTCAAGGTCGACATCATCGAAGCCGGTTTTCCGGCCGCCTCGCGCGGCGACTGGGAAGCGGTGCAGGCGGTGGCGCGCCACGTCGAAGGGCCGATCATCGCAGCGCTCGCGCGCTGCAGTCGCGAGGACATCGAGCGCGCCCACAAGGCGACGCAGGACGCCGCACGCCGGCGCCTGCATGTCTTTCTCGCGACCAGCGCCATCCATCGCCAGCACAAGCTCAACATGGCGAAGGATGAAATCGTCCGGGCCGCGGTGGAAGGTGTGCGGATCGCCCGCGAGTTCGCCGAAGACGTGGAGTTCTCGCCCGAGGATGCCGCGCGTACCGAGCCCGAGTTCCTCGCTCAGGTCGTCGAGGCCGTGGTCGATGCCGGCGCTACGACCGTGAACATCCCCGACACCGTGGGGTACACCGTGCCCGACGAATTCGGCGAGCTGTTCCGTTACCTGCGCCAGCACGTGCGCGGTATCGAGCGCGTGCGGTTGAGCGTCCACTGCCACGACGATCTCGGCATGGCGGTGGCCAACAGCCTCACCGCCGTTCTGGCAGGCGCACGCCAGATCGAATGCACGGTGAACGGCATCGGCGAGCGCGCCGGCAACTGCTCGCTCGAAGAAGTGGTCATGGCAATCCGGACGCGCGAGGCGTACTTCGGCTTGCGCACCGGTGTCGATACGACGCGGCTCTACCCGACGAGCCGCCTGGTTTCGAGCATCACGGGCATGCCGGTGCCGCGTAACAAAGCGGTCATCGGCGAGAACGCCTTTGCGCACGAGGCCGGAATTCACCAGCACGGGATGCTGCGCCACCACTCGACCTACGAAATCATGCGGCCTGAGGACGTGGGCCTCAGTCGCACCCAATTGGTGCTCGGCAAGCACAGCGGGAGACACGCCTTCCGGGATCGCGTCAGAGAGCTCGGGTTCGAGCTCGATGAGGCGGAGCTCAACAGCGTGTTCGAGGAGTTCAAGGCCCTGGCCGACCGCAAGAAGGAGCTCTTCGACGGCGACATCGAGGCGCTGGTGCTGCGCGCCGAAGCCGGGACCGCGGGTCCCTGGTCGATCGCTTCGCTGGAGACGCGCGCCGGAACGGGCGCCGAAGCCACCGCAACCGTGACGCTCCATCACGCCGACGGGCGCAGCGTCGAACGCAGGACCGAGGGCGACGGCCCTGTGGATGCCAGTTTCAAGGCGATCGAAGCCGCCACCGGGCTTACTGTCAAATTACGCAAGTTCGAAGTGCGCAGCGTCTCCGAGGGAGAGGATGCCCAGGGCGAGGCGCTGGTCTACGTAGAGTACAATGGCCGCACGTATCGAGGGTCGAGCGTGAGCACGAACATCATCGAGTCGAGCGCACGCGCGTTTCTCGAAGTCATCAATCGCATCGAGCTGAGCCGCCAGCCGTCCGCGCGCATCGCGCGCGAACGCCGTGGCAGCGAATCCGCGGCGGAAGCCGCGGTATGACTCGGGCACCTTAGCGGAGCGGCCTCATGCCCATCAAAGCAACGCAGTCGATCTGGTTCAACGGCAAGCTGGTGCCATGGGAAAAGGCCACGGTGCACGTGCTGACGCACGCTTTGCATTACGGCTCCTCCGTGTTCGAGGGTATCCGCGCCTACGAAACCCCGAAGGGCGTCTGCATTTTCCGGCTCACGGATCACACGCGCCGCCTGTTCGACTCCGCGCGCATTTATCGCATCGACATCCCGTACACCGAGGAACAGATCAACGCGGCCTGCAAGGCGGTGGTCGCCGTCAACGGCCTGAACAAGGGTGCGTACCTGCGCCCGCTGGTGTTTCGCGGCTACGGGGAGATCGGCGTTACACCGAAGGTCGATCCGCCCACCGAGGTCGCGATCGCGGCGATGGAATGGGGCGCTTATCTCGGCGCCGAGGGCCTGGAGAACGGCGTCGACGTGTGCGTCTCCTCCTGGCAGCGGGTCGCTCCCAATACGATCCCGGCGCTCGCCAAGGCGGGCGGCAATTACCTGTCGAGCCAGCTCATCGGTCTCGAGGCACGCCGCCTCGGCTTCGCGGAAGGCATCGGCCTGACTCCCGACGGGCTCGTGAGCGAAGGTGCCGGCGAGAATCTCTTCCTGATCCGCGATGGCGTGATCTACACGCCAACGCTCGCCGCGTCGATTCTCGGCGGCCTGACGCGCGACACCGTGCTGCGGCTCGCGCGCGAGCGCGGTCTCGAGGTCAAAGAAACCTCGATCCCGCGCGAGATGCTCTATCTCGCGGACGAGCTCTTCTTCACGGGTACGGCGGCGGAGATCACGCCGGTGCGCTCGGTCGATCGCATCAAGATCGGCAGCGGCAAGCGCGGACCGATCACGGAGTCGCTGCAGAAGGCCTTCTTCGGGCTCTTCGAGGGCCGTACGCCCGACAAGTGGGGCTGGCTCGAATACGTCGACATGCACGCCGGCAAGGCCGCCGCCACAGGATGATGGGCACACAGACCTCGAAGACGCTGTTCGAGAAGGTCTGGGAACAACATCTGGTCGTGCCCGAGACGGCGGACACGCCCGCCGTTCTCTACATCGACCTGCACCTGACCCACGAAGTTACCACGCCCCAGGCGTTTGCCGAGCTCGCACGGCGCGGCCTGCGCGTGCGCCGACCCGATCTCACGCTGGCGACGCTCGATCACTCGACGCCGACCGTGACCGCGCAGGTCTTTGGCGGCGCGCCCATCGCCAATGAATCGGCCGCGAGCCAGATCCGCCTTTTCGAACAAAACTGCCGTGAATTTGGCGTCGAGCTCTTCGGCTTGCGCAGCGCCGAGCGCGGCATCGTCCACATCATCGGTCCCGAGCTCGGACTCACTCAGCCCGGGAAGAGCATCGTCTGCGGTGACAGTCACACCAGCACACACGGTGCATTCGGCGCGCTCGCTTTTGGCATCGGCACCACCGAAGTGGGGCACGTGCTCGCGACACAGTGCCTCCTGCAACGCCGGCCGAAGACCCTCGCCATCGAGGTTGACGGCCAACTGGGTCCCGGCGTGACCGCCAAAGATCTCATCCTCGCGATCATCGGCAGGATCGGCGTCTCGGGCGGCACCGGCCATGCGATGGAGTACCGCGGTCCGGCGATCCGCGCGCTGTCGATGGAGGAGCGCATGACCGTCTGCAACATGTCGATCGAAGCAGGTGCGCGCACGGGAATGATTGCGCCGGATGACACGACATTCGACTATCTTCGCGACCGTCCGCGATCGCCCAAAGGTGACGCCTGGGAGCGAGCCCTGGCCGGCTGGTGTGAGCTGCCCTCCGATCCGGGAGCGCGCTACGACCGCAGCGTCGAGATCGATGCCAGTGCGCTCGAGCCGATGATCACCTATGGCACCAATCCCGGCATGTCGATCCCGATTTCGGGTTCGATCCCGGTGCGCCACGACGATCCGGCATTCGACAAGGCGTTGCGCTACATGGGCTTCGCCGCAGGCGAACCGATCCGCGACAAGACGGTGAACGTAGTGTTCGTGGGGTCCTGCACCAACTCGCGCTTGAGCGACCTGCGCCTGGCCGCCAACGTGCTGCGCGGTCATAAAGTGGCACGCGGCGTGCGCATGCTGGTGGTCCCGGGCTCGCAGCCGATCAAGCGGGCCGCCGAAGCCGAGGGCCTCGACCGCGTATTCCAGGAAGCCGGCGCCGAATGGCGGGAGTCCGGCTGCTCGATGTGCATCGGCATGAATGGCGACACGGTTCCCGGTGGTGCCTACAGCGTAAGCACCAGTAACCGCAACTTCGAGGGACGCCAGGGTGCGGGCGCACGCACCCTCCTCGCGAGCCCGGCTGCCGCGGCCGCGGCCGCGATCCGCGGCCGCGTGACCGATCCGCGCGAGTTCCTCGGCGGGTGACATGGAACCGTTGAAGCTCATTCGCTCGCGCACGGCAGTGCTGTCGCTGCCCAACATCGACACCGATCAGATCATTCCGGCGCGCTTCCTGACGAGCACCACGCGCGCAGGTTTCGGCCGACACCTGTTCACGGATTGGCGCTATCGTGCCGATGGCTCGCCGAATCCCGACTTTGTGTTGAATCGGCCCGACGCGGCCGGCTGCGGGATTCTCGTCGCCGGACGCAATTTCGGTTGTGGTTCGTCGCGCGAGCACGCGCCGTGGGCGCTCCTTGACTATGGCTTTCGCGCGGTGATCAGCACCGAGATCGCCGACATCTTTCGCAGCAATGCGCTCAAGAACGGCCTCGTGCCGGTCGTGCTCGACGAGGCGACGCACGGCTGGCTGCTCGCCCACCCGGCCGCGGAGATCACGATCGATCTGGAGCACGGCACGCTCACCCTGCCCGACGGTCGCGTCGCGACCTTTCCCCTCGAGGCATTCGCGCGCTATTGCCTGCTCAATGGCGTCGACGAGTTGGGTTACCT
>DATIEU010000171.1:0-5027 GCA_035455565.1 Steroidobacteraceae bacterium
GAACCGCCCGATCTCGAGCACGCGCAGCAGGCGCGTCTGCATCTCGAGGGGCATCTCCGTGATCTCGTCGAGAAAGAGCGTGCCGCCATGGGCGCGCTCGAAGACGCCGGCGTGAGAGCGCGAAGCGCCCGTGAAGCTGCCTTTTTCGTAGCCGAAGAGCTCCGCCTCGATCAGGCTCGCGGGGATCGAGCCGCAGTTGACTGCGATCAGCGGGCCGTTGGTGCGGCGACTCAGCTTGTGAATCGTCTCCGCCACCAGTTCCTTGCCCGCGCCGCTCTCGCCGATCAGCAGCACCGTGGCTTCGGTCGGTGAACCGCGTTCGATCAGTTCGAACATTCCCTGCATCGCGGCCGAAACGCCGAGCACGGGCCCGAGTCCTTCCGGGTGACGCAGCGACATGACTGTTTCGATCGGATCAGGCAATGCCGCTCTCCTGACGGCGGGGTATGCAATTTGTGCCGCCATACATGGAAAAGGTTTGTAACTTGGTGGCGCTCCGCGCTGGAGCGGCGTTGACTGATCTACAGCTAGGAATGCGGGCCCGTTTCTGTAGGCATTTGTCTGACAGCGGAACCTAGTGCGCTGATTCGCCGCAACTGTTCCCGGGATCACCGCTGATTGCGGCGACCACGCAGAGAGGCCATCCGACGTGCCAGGTCCCGACCGATCGCGTGGCATATCACTTGCACCTCAACCCCCACGGCTGGGCGCCGCTTCGCAGGGCGTGCCCGGCAATTTCCCAAGCAGATCGAGGAACCACTGATGAACATGAAGCTATTACTGAGTGCGGCGGTGGTGTCGTTGTTCGCGCTCGCCGGCTGCAACAAAGCCGAGTCGCCCGCGGAGACACAGGAAGACGTGGCTGAGGCCCAGCACGATGCCAACCAGCAGGTCGCAGAGGCCCAGCAGGACGCTACCGACGAAGTGCAGGATGCGAACCAGGACGTGCGCGAAGAAAAGCGTGACGCAGCCGGCGAGAGCGCCGATGCGAACTACGACGTCGCCGTGACCGAAGCCGAGGCGCAGCACAAGGTCGCCACCGAGAAGTGCGAATCGCTGAGCGGTTCCGAGCAGGAGCTCTGCAAGGACCAGGCGGACGAGCAACTCGAGAAGGCGAAAGCGCAGGCTCGCGAGACGCGCGACACCGCCAAGCCCTGAACACACCTAAAGCAGGAGTAACTCCGGATGAAGATGAAACGCAAGATGCGCTTATCGCTGCTGGCCACGGTCCTGGGCGCGACTCTCGCGCTCGGCGGTTGCGCCTCCACGGATACGCAACGCGGTACTGGCGAGACGATCGATGATGCGGCCGTCACCGCCAAGGTGAAGGCGGCCCTCGTCGACAACGACATCGTCGAAGCCGGCGAAGTGAACGTCACCACCTATCGCGGTGTGGTGCAGCTGAGCGGTTTCGTGGACTCGAACGACGAGAAGACACAGGCCACGCAGGCTGCGAAGTCGGTATCAGGCGTGAAGGACGTCCGTAACGACCTCAAGGTCCAGGGCGAAGGCACGCAGGTGGCCGACCGCTCGGCGGGTGCTGTGGTCGATGACTCCGCCTTGACCGCCAAGGTGAAGACCGCGCTTATTGGCGACGAGACGACGAAGGGCACGCAGATCAACGTCGAGACTCGTGATGGCGTGGTGCAGCTCGCGGGCTTCGTGAACACGGACGCGGAACGCGAACGTGCCACGGAGGTTGCGCGCGGCGTTTCGGGCGTCAAGGACGTCCGCAACGACCTGCAGATCAAGCCGAAGCAGCAATAAGGCGTTTCGACAGCCTCAGCGGCCCCGGAGACGAAGTGCTCCGGGGCCGGCGGGCGATAACTACAGCACAACACGACCCCAACAAGAACCGGCCGGTAATTCCATGAGCCACAGCGTTGCGAGCCGTGAGGAGAGGCGGTCGCAAGCCGATGCCGGTGCGGTCGCGGTCGTGGTCCAGCCGCCGGCACGCCCCGAGCCGCTGCGCGGGCGCAGCGTCCTCATCATCGTCGAGAATCTTCCCTGTCCATTCGATCGCCGCGTGTGGCAGGAAGCAACCACGCTGGCGCGCGCCGGCATGCGCGTATCGATCATCTGCCCGAAGGGACGCGGCTTCGAAAAGAGCCGCGAGGAAATCGACGGTATCGCCATCTATCGTCATTCCATGCCGCTCGAGGCTTCGGGCGCCTGGGGTTATGCCGTGGAGTACGTGTGGGCGCTGCTCGCGCAGTTCGTGCTATCGCTGCGCGTGCTCCGCGAGCGCGGTTTCGAGGCCATTCACGCCTGCAATCCACCGGATACGATTTTTCTGATCGGGCGCTTCTACAAACTGCTCGGCAAGAAGTTCCTGTTCGATCATCACGACATCAACCCCGAGCTCTACGAGGCGAAGTTCGGGCGCCGCGATCTCTTCCATCGACTGTTGTGCTTCCTCGAGCGCGCGACGTTTCGCACCGCCGACATCGCGATCGCCACCAACGAGTCGTACCGCCGCATCGCCATCGAGCGCGGCGGGCAAGCGCCGCAGCACGTGTTCGTCGTGCGCAGCGGCCCGGATTTGCGGCGTCTGCAAATCGTGCCGGCGCGCGAGTCGCTCAAGCGGGGGCGGCGCTATCTGGTCGGTTATGTCGGCGTGATGGGCCGGCAGGAGGGCATCGACCTGTTGCTGGCCGCGGTGCACGACATCGTGCACGTGCGCGGGCGCACCGATATCCAGTTCGGGCTCGTGGGTGGTGGCACCGAGCTCGAAACGCTGCGCCAGCTGGCGCAGGATCTCGACGTGGCGGAGTTCGTCACCTTCACCGGCCGGGTGCACGACGCGGAGCTCCTCGCGATGCTCAACACCGCGGACGTATGCGTCAACCCGGACATCGCCAACGAAATGAACGACAAGTCGACCATGAACAAGATCATGGAGTACATGGCGCTCGGCAAGCCGATCGTGCAGTTCGATCTCACCGAGGGTCGCGTGTCGGCGGGCGAAGCGTCGTGGTATGCGCGCCGCAATGACGTCGTGGACCTCGCCGAGCGCATCGTGAAGCTCCTGGACGATGAACCGGCCCGCCAGCGGATGGGCCGCATCGGGCGCGAGCGCGTGCTCGACAAGCTCTCCTGGGAGCACGAGGCGCCGCGGTTGCTCGCGGCCTACGAGGCGTTGTTTGGCGTGGGCTCCGCGAGCTACCAGCAGATGCCGCGATAGCGGCCGCGCAATCCCGCCCGTTCGGGCATGTTCACCAGGTCGAGGATCAACTGTCCGGGGCGCGTGTACTGACGCATCTCCGCCAGCAAGTCGCGATCGGCCATGCCGACGATCACGATGTCCGACGAGCCCACCACGGTGCCGAGATCGTCACTCATCAGCGAGCCGATGTGCGGAATGCTCTCCTCGATGTAGCGCCGGTTGGCGCCCACCAGCCGCGACAGGCTCACGCCCGGGTCGAAGATCCGCAACGTCAGTCCCTTGCCGATGAAGCGCTCGGCGAGCGTCACCATGGGGCTTTCGCGCAGGTCGTCGGTGCCCGGCTTGAAGCTCAGGCCCAGCATACCGACGGTGCGACCGCCGTCCTCGAGCACGGTCTCCACCGCGCGCTCGATCTGCACGCGATTGCTCGGCAGGAGGCTCGAGAGCATCGGCACCTCGACATCGCGCCGCTTGGCTACGTCGAGGAGCGCACGCAGGTCCTTCGGCAGGCACGAGCCGCCGAATGCAAATCCGGGCCGCAGGTACGCGGTTGAAATGTTGAGCTGGGCATCGAGGCCGAGCAGGCGCATCACCTCGTGCGGATTGACCTCGCAGGTCTGGGCGATGCGTCCGATCTCGTTGGCGAAGGTGATCTTGAGGGCGTGAAACGCGTTGCAGGCGTACTTGAGGCATTCCGCGGTGCCGATCCGCGTCACCAGGAATTCGCACGGCAGGTGACCGAAGATCTCCCACAGCGTCGCGGCCGCGGCCTCCGAATGCGTGCCGATGACGGTGTAGGGCGGGTGGTCGTAGTCGCGGATGGCGCTGCCCTCGCGCAGGAACTCGGGCTGAAAGCACAGTCCGAAATCGGGCCCGGCACGCTTGCCGCTGCGCTGCTCGAGGAGCGGCAGCACCTGGGTCTCGATCGTGCCCGGCTGCACGGTCGAACGTACCACCACGACGTGGTAGCGATGTTGCGTACGCAACGCGCTGCCGATGTTCTCCGCGAGACGCAGCAGCGCCCGCAGATCCTGGCTGCCGTTCGAGTTGCTCGGCGTACCCACCGAGACGAACGACACGTCGGATTGCGCGATCGCCTGTTGCACGTCCGTGGTGACGGTGATCTTGCCGCGTGCCACGCCGGAACCCATCAGTTCCTGCACACCGACTTCCACGATCGGCGAGCGACCGTTGCGGATCATGTCGAGCTTACCGGCATCGATGTCGACGCCAACCACCTCGTGCCCATCGCGCGCCAGGCACGCGAGTGTGACTGCACCGACATACCCGAGACCGAAAACGCTGATCTTCAAGCGGGCACTCCTTGCCGATATTTCCGCGTTCGAGTTCTAAAGCAACGTGCATGCCAAGCCAACTGCATGCGCAGAACCTGAAACCACGCGGGGCTCGTCAGGCGCGGTTGTAGGTTTTTCAGGTCCGTGGGAAACGTCTTTTCAACTTTGCCGGGCGCGCCTCATGCGTGCATGAGCGACAGCGGCGCGTGCACGCCACGGTGGAGTGGCTGCAAACGTTTGATTCACCGATGACGGGAGACACCACGAGGCAACATTCGCAGCCGCTGGCACGGCGGCTGCAACGGCCCCTCACACGATGGCAAGGGCCGGGCGCGCCCATCGAGGAGCCATGCAAGCACACACATTGTCCCGTCGGTCACGACGTAGCACATCGCTGTGGATCGCGATCGTCCTTCTTGTCACGAGCGGGGCTGCCATGGCGCAGGACCCCACCTATACCGTCAAGCCGGGTGACGTGCTGTCGATCTCGGTATGGAAGGAGCCCGACCTGCAGCGCCAGACGCTGGTGCGCCCCGACGGCTCGTTCTCGTTCCCGCTGGTGGGCG
>DATIEU010000172.1:0-3045 GCA_035455565.1 Steroidobacteraceae bacterium
TCGAGGCCGCGGCCGAATTGCGCTTCACCGCCGTGCCACCTGGGTATCCGCAGGTCTTCGTACGCGGCCAATCGGCCACCATCGCCGGCGGCAGCACGCTCGATGCGTACATCCTGTACATCAACAGCAGCAACACCCAGGCGGTGCTGGCACGCCAGCGCGGCAGCAACTACGACGAGCCGCTCGCCACCTTCACGCTCAATCCGGCGCTCAACACGACGGATCGCTACCGCCTGCGCCTGCAGGCGATCGGCACCAACCCCGTGCAGCTCTCGGCCTTTGTTGAGCGCCAGAACGGCACGGCGTGGCAGACGATCGGCCAGGCGACGGCGAGCGACACCGCGGCGAACCGCATCAGCACGGCCGGTACGGTCGGCTTTGGCGGCTACACGGAGTTGAGCCCGCGCTTCGACAACTTCACGCGCACCGGCCTCGGCGGCTCGGCAACCAATCCAGTGCCGGCCGTCACCACCATTGCGCCGACGAGCGCCGTCGCGGGATCCGGCGCGCTCACGCTCACGGTGAACGGCAGCAACTTCATCAACGGTTCGCAGGTGCGCTGGAACGGCGCCACCCGCACGACGACATTCATCTCCGCCACCCAGTTGCAGGCGGCGATTCCGGCGACCGATACCGCCACTGCGGGCAACGCCAGCGTCACCGTGTTCAACCCCGCACCCGGCGGCGGCACGTCCGGAGCGCTGACCTTCTCCATCACCTCGGCGACCAACAACCCGGTGCCGGTCGCGACCAGCCTCGCGCCGAGCTCTGCGGCTGCGGGCAGTGCAGCCTTCACGCTCACCGTCAACGGCTCGAACTTCGTGGGCGGCTCGGTGGTGCGGTGGAACGGCAATGCGCGGACCACGACGTTTGTCAGCGCCACGCAGATCACGGCGGCGATCACCGCCGCCGATGTGGCGGCCCAGGGCACCAACACGGTGACGGTATTTAATCCGACACCGGGCGGTGGCACCTCGGGCAACCTCACCTTCACGGTGAATGCCGCCAACAATCCGGTGCCGACGGTGTCCTCGCTGTCGCCCACATCGACCCCCGCCGGCGGCCCGGCCTTCACGCTCACTGTGAACGGCACGAACTTCGTCGGCACTTCGGTGGTGCGCTGGAACGGCTCGAACCGCACGACGACGTTCGTGTCAGCCACGCAGCTCACCGCCGCGATCAGCGCATCCGACATCTCTTCGCAGGGCTCGCGCACGGTGACGGTGTTCAACCCGACACCGGGCGGCGGCACCTCGGGCAACCTGACGTTCACCGTCAGCGCGCCGCAGACCAACAATCCGGTGCCGGTGCTCAACTCGACCTCGCCCACGGCGTGGCCGACGGGTGGCAGCGCCTTCACGCTGACCGTGCTGGGCTCGAGCTTCGTGCCCTCCTCGGTCGTGCACTGGAACGGCACCGCGCGCACCACGACGGTGGTCTCGGCGAACGAGCTGCGTGCCAACATCACCACGGCGGACGTTGCGGCCGCCGGGCTGCCGACTATCACGGTCCTGACGCCCTCACCGGGCGGCGGCCGGTCGGCTCCCGTGACCTTCTTCGTCCAGGACGGCGCGATCGGCTACGTGTACGACAACTTCAATCGCGCCAATTCCGCCAACGTCGGCAACAACTGGACCGAGAAGAACGAGGACGTATTCTCGATCTCGAACGGCGAGGTGCCGAGCGTAGACACCTTGGGCGGTTTCACGCAGGACATCATGTATCGGCCGTCCGGAGAGCAGCGGCTCGACATGGAATCGTCGGTCGAGTTCCGCCGCCTGCCGAACGGTGTGCCGCTCGATGAGCGCAACTACCCGCAGTTGCATGCCCGCGTGCAGCCCGGCAGCGTCATCTTCCCGTGGACGCTCGACAGCTACATCTTCTTCATTGATGACCTGGTGACGGACCCGGCGCGCGCCATGTTCGCCGTCACGGTCGCACCGACGATCGGCTCGCGCAACGAGTGCTACATCTCGATGCTGCCGCTGCCAGCGCCGCTGGTGGTCGGCGAGCGCTATCGCCTGCGATTCCGCGTGAGTGGCACTTCACCGGTCACGTTGTGGGGCGCGGTGGACCAGTACTCGAATGGCGCCTGGACCCAGCTCACGTCCGGCACAACGACTCACAGCACGGGCACGACGGTCGACCCGTCGATCTACTGCGACGGGCCGAACCCGACCATGCCGCCGCCGATCACCAACCCCGGCGTGACCGGTCTCGCCAAGTGGACCAATCGCACGGACACCTACGACAACTGGTACGTGCGCGACCTGGCACCGCTGGCGCCGCCGCCGACGTTGTCCAGCCTCAGCCCGAGCAGCACGGCACAGGGTGGCGCGTCCTTCCAGCTCACCGTCAACGGCAGCGGCTTCCAGTCGGGCGCGACGGTCCGCTGGAACGGCTCGAGTCGCACCACCACGTTCCTGTCCGCGACGCAGCTGCGCGCGACCATTAACGCGAGCGACATCGCTGCTTCGGGCACGGCGGCCGTAACGGTATCGAACCCCGGCTCCGCCGAATCGAGCAGCCGCACGTTCACTATCACGTCACCGACCGGCACGACGACGTTCAGCGACAACTTCGATCGCACGGATGCCGCAGCGCTCGGCAATGGCTGGATCGAGAAGACCGCCGATGCCTTCCGCCTCTCCGGCAATCGCGCCGACAAGCTGGCTACTCCGAGCGCGGACTATCGCAACAACCTCGTGTACCGGCCCGCTGGCGAGGATCGGCGCGACGTCGAAGCGATGATGGAGTTCCGGCCGGAAGCGACCCCCATCGGGTATCCCTCGCTCCTGGCGCGCATCCAGCAGGCGACGGCGAATACGGTGAACGGCTTCCAGGGCTACATGTTGTTCATGGACTCGAGCAACACGCTGGCGGTAATCGGGCGCCAATTGGCCGACGGCAACTACGAGACACGCCTGGCTCAATTCAACCTGAGCACGCCGCTGGTGAACGGCCAGACCTATCGCATGCGGTTGATGACTGTGGGCTCTACGACGGTAACGGTGACGGGCACCATCGAGCAGCTCACGGGTGGCG
>DATIEU010000173.1:0-3467 GCA_035455565.1 Steroidobacteraceae bacterium
CGCCACCCGTGACGATCGCCCCGTGGCCCTCGACCCGGAAGAGATCAGGAATCTTCATGCCCGTCCGCGAGACGATTGAGGAGGTCGAGCAGGTGCGTCCGGCCCCGGCGGCCGATGCGCTCGGTGAGGCGCGCTTCGTGCTTCGCGTGCAGTTCGCGTGCCCGGCGCAACAAGGCTTCGCCCTGGGTGGTCAGGTGCAAAGCGTAGGCGCGGCGGTCGTTCGTGCCTGGCTCGCGTACCACGAGCCCACGCGCTTCGAGCTCGCTGATGAGCGGCACGAAGTTCGCTTTCTGAATCCCCAGTCCGCCGCTGACATCGGACTGCCGCATTCCCGGGTTATCGCCGATGACGACCAGCACGCCGAATTGCGCGGGCCTCAGGTCCACTTCGCGCAGCGACTCGAGAAAGTCACCGAAGATGGCGATCTGTGCGCGACGGACGGCATAGCCCACGTAGCCCTTCAGCGGCGCGAGGTCGATGCTGCGAGTCGCCTCGGCCGGCGCGTTGCGCTGCTTTCCCCGCTTGGAACCGTTGCGTGGCATGCGGTTAGCGGCTCGCGACGGCCGCACGGCTGCGGAAACGATCGATGAGCTCGCGCGGAATGGGGCGCGACTTTATGCCGTCCGGCTTGTCGGGGTGCCGGCCCACCCACACGCGGGTTTCGAAGCCCTCGATCGCGAGCTCGTTCCCTTTCATGAGGCGGTGGTGCACGCGGAAGCTCGAGCGCTTCCAGTCGTGGATCGAGGTGACGATGTTCACGTCATCGCCGAACTTTGACGGAATCATGAACTTCGCGCTCACATCCACCACCGGAAAGCCCACGATGTCGTACTGCTTGAGCAACGCCTGCTTGGGCAAACCGACTTCCTCGAAGATGGCCACCGTGCACGCGTCGAAGAAGGCGAAATAACGAGGGAAATACACGATCCCTGCAGGGTCGCAGTCGCCCCACTCGATCCTCAGATTGCGCTTGATGGTCAACATCCCGTCCTCCACTGTGGACGCTCCGCTCGCGCGGCACGACCGGCACCCTCGAATGCCGGTCTATGCTGGATTCTCAATGAGTATCGCGATCCCCTGCCCTCCGCCGACGCACGCCGTACCAATGCCGTAGCGCAGCCCCTGGCGCTTCAACTCGCGCGCCAGGGTGAGCGTGAGCCGGATGCCCGTGGCCGCGAGCGGGTGACCGATCGCGATGGCCCCGCCATTCACGTTCAGGCGTGACTCGTCCAGGCCCAGCTCGCGCACGCAGGCCAGTACCTGCGCCGCGAAGGCCTCGTTGATCTCCAGCCGATCGATATCGCTCAGCTTGAGGTTGGTGGCATCGAGCAGCGCGTGAATCGCCGCGACCGGCCCGATGCCCATGATTTCGGGCGGTACGCCTGCCGTGGCCGCAGCCACCAGCCGCGCGAGCGGCTCGTGCCCGCGCCGCTTGGCGTAGGCAGACGACCCCACGAGAACGGCAGCCGCGCCATCGACGAGCGCCGAGCTGTTGCCGCCCGTCTGCACGCCTCCGAACGCGGGCTTGATTCCCGCCAGCACCTCGATCGGCGACGGGCGGACGTGCGTATCGGCACTGATCGTCTTGTCCTTGCCGCGCAACTTGATGCCGCGGGGCTTGTACTCACCGCTGGTAAAAATTTCGTCCTGCAGCACGCAGATCTCGCCCGCGAGGAATTCATCGGCTTGTGCCGCGACTGCCCGCGCGAAGCTGCGCGCGGCAAAGCCGTCCGCTTCGGCGCGCGTGATGCCGTATTGGCGTGCTAACCGCTCGGCAGTGCCGCCCATGGTGTCGTTGACAGCCGGATCGAGGAGCGCTTCCCACAGGAAGTCCTTGAATTCGACCTGCCCCATGCGAAAGCCGGTGCGATGCGTGTAGGCCGCGACGGGGTTGCGGCTCATCGATTCCGCGCCGACACACAAGGCGAGATCCGTGCGCCCGAGCGTGATGGCGTCAGCCGCTTGCCCGATCGATTCAAAACCAGTGCCACACACGCGCTGCACCAGGTGCGCGGGCACCTCGGTCGGCACGCCGGAATACAAGCCGATGTGGCGGGGCACGAGGTATGCATCGAAGCTCGTCTGGGCCACCGAGCCCGTGATCACGGTGCCGACATCGCTTGCGGGAATCCCGGAGCGCGCGAACGCCTCGCGTGCCACCTTGATGCCGAGATCGATCGGCGATACGAGGGCGAGCGACTGAACATAGTCCACGAACGGCGTGCGCACGCCGTCGAGCAGCCAGGCGTCGGGCCAGCGAGAGATGAGTGCGCGCGAGGAGACTGCGTTCATCGCGCAGCGCTACTCGGCGCGACGACGCGGCTGCAGTCTTGCATCGGCATTTGCTCTGTCTTAGTATCCCGACGAGGGACGGTTATAGTATATAACGATTAGCGCGTCGAGCATCTGACAAGCAGCGGTCTGCGACATTAGTAGTGTTCGAGAGGGGGCACGAACATGGCTCAGCTAGAGACGTTTTCCACGGCCGGCCTCGAGCCGCGCCGCAAGCTCGAATTCTGGAACGACGCGGCGTGTGACAGCTTCACACCGATCGTCTCCGATCCCACCGACATCCGCGCATTCTCCGGTTGCCTCACCCGTACCAGGGTCGACGAGATCACCGCCGCCGAGGTGTACTCGGAGGCGCAGCTCGTGCGCCATTCGCGCTCGCACGTGGCGCGCACGCGCGAGGCCGTGTTCTTCCTGCACATGCAGCTCGAGGGCGAAAGCATCAATCGCCAGGACGGGCGCGAGGCGCGCCTCGGACCGGGCGACTTCACGTTGTGCGACAACACGCGTCCCTACGAGATGCTGTTCCAGGATTCGAACTCGATGTTCGTGCTCGGCATTCCCGACTCGGTGATACGCCGTCACCTCGCCTGCCCCGAGCGCGTGGTCGCGGTGCCGATGTCCGGCAGCACGGGCCTGAGCGGCTTGCTCTCGAACTTCCTGCGCGATTTCTGGCGCCAGTGTCGCAGCGGTCTCGACGCGAGCGTCGAGCCGCGCGTGACCCACGCGATCCTGGACCTCGTCGCGAGCGCGTACTCGCTCCTGCCGCAGGCGCAGTCGGATCGCTCCTCGCTCGCGACCGCGCACCGGCTGCGCATCATCAATTACATCGAGGCGCACCTGGGCGATCCCGACCTGACGCCGGCGCGCGTCGCGGAAGCCTGCAAGATGACGACGCGCTACCTGCATCACCTTTTCTCCAACGAAGTCGAAACGGTCGCGCGCTACATCCTGCGCCGGCGTCTCGAGGAGTGCTCGCGCGCGCTCGCCGTCCCCTCGCAGCGCGGTCGCACAGTGACGGCCATTGCGTTCGATTACGGCTTCAATAGCCCGACGCACTTCGGCCGCGTATTCCGTTCCCGCTACGGAGTCACGCCGCGCGAGTACCGGCGCGGCGAGCGTTCCGAGGGCTGAGCCTGCGGACACGGCGGCCAAGCGCCTAGGCCTCGCTCACGAAC
>DATIEU010000174.1:0-3936 GCA_035455565.1 Steroidobacteraceae bacterium
TGGCGTCGATGGCGATCGTCTCGCCCTGAACCGTCTCGACCTCGAGTTCCTTGCCGGCGATGTCCGACGACATCGTCTTGCCAGGCACGACGTGATAGGTGAGGATCGCCTTCAGCTGATCTTGGTTCTCGGGCTTGAGAAGGTCCTCGACCGTTCCCTCGGGCAGCTTTGCGAACGCCTCGTCTGTCGGTGCGAACACCGTGAAGGGCCCTTCGCTCTTCAAGGTATCGACGAGACCGGCCGCCTCAGCGGCGGTCAAGAGCGTCTGGAACGATCCGGCCTCGGATGCCGTCTCCACAATGTCGGCAGCCGCCGCGATGCCGCTCGCGTATACCATAGGAAGCGCGATGCAGCTCGCGCGGATGATCGATGAGAGGTGTGCCACAGTTTAACTCCTTGCTGGTTGGACGCACCTCCTACGACGTGGCTGGCGGTTCGGATCATAGACCCATCATGCACGAAGTGCCACGTCGCAGAGCGTTTTCGCGTCCCTCCTCGCAACGAACTCACTTTGAGCGCTGGCCCATCTCCTGCTTGCGCATGGGCATCGAGTCGATCAGCGCGAACAGATCCGCTGCCGAGATCGGCTCCTCTTGACGCAACTTCACCCCGCCGTCCTTGCCGATCAGCACGACCCGGAATTCATGCGGCAATACGCCATAGGCGTCCCGCAGATCGACTGCCGCGGCTGACGCCGCCGGCCTCCCTTTCGTCGGAACGGCATCCCGGATAACGAAGATGATGACGATGTCGCGTTCGTTCAGGCCGCACTCCGCAACGAGCAGCATCTCTTGCTGCCGACGGTAGAGCGCACTGTCTGCGTCGGGCGCGAAAACGAGCAGGAGTCGATTCTGCCACCGGTACCCGTCGAGCGCGGTCTCACCAATCGACATCGGCGTGACCTCCCAGCCGAATCATCGCGATGATGCATGCGATGCCCAAAGACCGCATCACGACCTCCGCCGGCAACATCCGTTGCCGAGGCTAACGCGTATCACGGCCACGTGTCGCTGCCGCGAGAGCCATCTCTGGCGTGCAAGCTGTGCTCTATACGCTTCTGAGCGACTGCGATGCGATTTGACAGGATGCAACGAGTGAGTTCACCAGTCACGGGTTGCCCACCCATGCGGACAGTTCGGCTTTGGTTGCTGCAGCTCCTGCTTACACTGCCGCTCTCGGGCGCGGTGGCCGCCGAGCTCAAGGTGACGCTCGAGCAGGTCGCAACCGGCTCCGGGCACCTTCTGGTTGCGGTATGTACGCCCGAGACCTTTCTCCGCCGGGGGTGTCCTTACACCGGCCGGGCGCCGGCGGTCAGTGGGCAAGCTCAGGTGGTGGTGCGCGGCATCGAGCCCGGGGTGTACGCGGTGCAGGCGTTTCACGACGAGAACGGCAACTTCGACCTCGATCGCAACTTCCTCGGGATGCCGCAGGAGGGCATGGGGTTCAGCAACGATGCGCCGATGCGGTTCGGCCCGCCAAGCTTCGAGGATGCGGCGATCAAGATCGACGCTGGCGGCGCCGCGACCCGCTTGCAGCTGCGCTACTTCGACTGACGCGGAGGTGCGCCGCCGTCTGCGGCCGTGCGTCGCGTCGTTCGCGCGCGCCGGCCGAGAGCCGCGAGGAGCGAGGCACAGGCGCGGATGCGGCCTGTCCAACTTGGGCCGTGCGCGGCGCTAAGATATTGGCGGAACACCGTGTCGTCGGCCGTGGTCGTCGGCTGGTAGTGCGGCCGCAGGTGGCCGCGACGCAGGCTGACGGTCTTGACACAGGTAAGCTCGAGCAGTCCCGCGGCACCGCGCGTCACGCCGTAGCCGCTCTGGCCGCGGCCACCGAAAGGCAGGCGCGGATCGGCCGTAGGGACGATCAGATCGTTGATCGTGACCGCACCGGCGCGGATGCGGACCGCCAGTCGCCGCGCAGGCTCCTCCGGCCCGAACACCGAGGCGCCCAAGGCATACGGGCACCTCTCGTCGAAGCGCAGCGCCTCTTCGCAGTCGCGCACCGGGACGAGCGCGAGTACCGGAGCAAAGATATCGGCCTTGAGCAGGGCAAGCTCCGGCGTCGCGTCCGAAACCAGGATCGGGCTCATGGCTGGGACGGCCGCCGGCGGGGCCGCGCCCACGATCCGACACCCGGCACGCCGCGCCTCATCGAGCAGAGGGTCGAGGCGTTCCCGTGTCGACATAGCGACCGGAACCGGCGGCAGGCCGGCGAGGCGCGAACGGAGCCGGCGCTCGAGCTCGGTCGACTGCGCCTGTGGCACGAAGACGCGGCGCGGCGCGATGCACGTGGCGCCGCCGTTCAGCCGTTGTCGGCTACGCCCGCGCCAGCGACATTTGATCCGAGAGGAGAAGATGAGCCGCAAGCTGAAACGCACGATTGCGCGTGTGACCGGCGGGGGCGCCGGCATCAGCCTTGGGGCTGCAGTGATTGAACGGCGGATAAGCCCAGGACGCATACGGGATGATGGCCGTATCAGAAACGCGTCGGAGTTCGCCTGCCGTGATTAACACTGCGCGCGCCATGCCGGAGGTCTCTGCAGAGGCATGTTTGATCGACTGCGATGCGACAACGTGAGCCCGCGACGACAGCGCTCACAAGCCGCAGAATGCGGAGGCCCGCCGTCAGCCACCGCCGGTGTCTCGAACGATGACAACCGAAATGGCCGCACCCGTTCGTCGCCACGCGCAGTGCGCTTTGGGTCGATTTCGACAAAAAGCGATCGAACCGTCAAAACCTGCTTGCCGGGGTGCTGGCATTTTCTATCCGGACGGCTGATAGCCGCGATGGGTGAACATATGACACCATTGGGGCAGGCGCTCGAACGAACCGTGCCATGCCGGGATGGCCAATCGATTTGCTTGCCCATGGCGGACGACGATGATGCCTCATTCGCTTGACGAACTCTGCATCAACACCATTCGCACCCTTGCCATCGACGCCGTGCAGCAAGCGAAGTCGGGCCATCCCGGCACGCCGATGGCAATGGCGCCGGTCGTCTACACGCTCTGGCAGCGCTTCCTGCGCTTCGATCCCGAGGATCCGATCTGGCCGAACCGCGACCGGTTCGTGCTCTCGATCGGGCACGCCTCGATGCTGCTCTACGCGATGCTGCACCTGAGTGGCGTACGGGCGGTGAATGCCGATTACGAGCGCCTGGGCGAGCCCTCGGTGACGCTCGACGACATTGGGCGCTTTCGCCAGCTCGACAGCAAGTGTCCCGGTCATCCGGAGTACCACTGGACCTCGGGCGTCGAGACCACGACCGGACCGCTCGGCCAGGGCTGTGGCAACAGCGTCGGCATGGCGATTGGGGCGCGCTGGCTCGCGCACCACTTCAATCGTCCGGAGTTCACGCTGTTCGACTACGACGTGTTCGCGCTCTGCGGCGATGGCGACATGATGGAGGGCGTGGCCAGCGAGGTCGCCTCGGTGGCGGGCCACCTCCAGCTCTCGAACCTGTGCTGGGTCTACGACAGCAATCGTGTCACGATCGAAGGCAACACCAACATCACCTTCGCCGAGGACGTGGCCGCCCGGTTCATGGGCTACGGCTGGAATGTCATGCGCCTGGGCGATGCCAACGACACCGAGAGGATTGGACGCGCCATCGAGATCTTCCGCCGCACCGACGACCGACCGACGATGATCATCATCGACAGTCACATCGGCTATGGCGCGCCGCACAAGCAGGATACCGCGGCCGCCCACGGCGAGCCGCTGGGCGAGGACGAGGTCCGGCTCGCCAAGGAGAGCTACGGCTGGCCCGCGGACGCGCAGTTCCTGGTGCCGGACGGCGTCTACGAGCACTTCCGGGCGGGCATCGGGCAGCGCGGGCGCCAGCTGCGTGAGGCCTGGGCGGCTCTGTTCGAGCGCTACCGGAGCGCCCATCCGGAGCTCGCCGATCAGATCGAGCGGATACAGCGGCGCGAGCTG
>DATIEU010000175.1:0-2932 GCA_035455565.1 Steroidobacteraceae bacterium
GGCGGGGATCTGGTACCGGCTGCTGAATCTGGGGTTCCGCCTCCCGGCAGGCGCAGGAACCGACGCGATGGCAAATTACGCGTCGCTCCGCGGACCTGTTGGCCTGGTCCGCGTGTTCCTGGAGACGGGAGGAGCGCGCACGGCGGCAGCACTGCACGATTCCCTGAAATCCGGCACGACATTTGTCAGCAACTCGGCGCTTCTCGGACTCGAAATCGCGGGCCAGCGGCCCGGCGGCACGATACCGCGCATCGACGGCACACTGCCGTTGCGCGTCTCCATGCGCTCGCCCGTCCCGATGGATCATCTCGAGCTCGTGCAAAACGGCAAGGTGATCCTGAGCTTCGATCTCAGGGGCGACCGCCGGATTTTCGATTCGACCGGAACGATTGACCTGGAGGAGGGCGGTTGGCTCGTGCTGCGCGCCTGGAACGACAACCCCCACCTCGAGTTGCTCGATCTCTATCCCTACGCCACCACGAGCCCGATCTATGTCAATGCGCCCGCGGGACCGCCGGCACCGGACGATGCCGCTTATTTCATTGCCTGGATGGACCGCGTGATCCGGGCCGCCGAAGCGCGCGGCGGCTGGAACAGCGAACGGGAGAGATCGGAAACGCTCGCATATCTCCACGCGGCCCGGTCAAAGTTCCTTGCGCTCGCGTCAGGGCCCGCGGCGAATTGACCTCGATCAGTTCGGCGCGTTGAGCCGGCCGTAGCGCTCGAGAATCTTCACGAGCTCGGCGTGCGGCAGTGCCTTCGCGCTCCGTCCGCCCTCACCCGTCATGTCGCGCGCCGCGATCATCGCATTGACGATCGCCTCTTCGGTCGCTTGCACCGTTGCCTCGAACAGCGGATCGAGGTGGCCGTTGTCCAGGAACTCCGCCTTGCGAATTTGGGCGCCATCCATTGCCTTTGCATTCGCGGTCGAGAACGCGACGAAGATGTCGCCCGACCCGTTGCCGGCAAACGAACCCATGCGCGCGAGGCCCATGCCGGCGCGGCGCGCGATGCGATCGAGCTGGTGCGGCAGCAGCGGCGCATCGGTCGCGATCACGATAACGATCGACCCGTTGTCGCCGTCGGAAGACGCCTCGCGTCCGGCCGCGCCCTCCTTGAGATGCTGGCCAACCGGCACGCCTGCTATTCGAAGCGATGAGCGGATGCCGTAGTTGGCCTGCACCAGCGCCCCGACGGTATACGCCCGGCCCGAGATGTTGACGCTGCGGGAGGATGTTCCGATGCCGCACTTGAATCCGTGACAAGTCACGCCGGTGCCAGCGCCGACGTTTCCCTCGGCAACCGACCCGCCGGCTGCTCCGTCGAGTGCGGCATCGACGTGCGCTGCCTGGACGTGGAATCCATTGATGTCATTCAGGTCGCCGTCCCAGGTTTCGCCGATGACGGGAGTCGACCACCAGTAACCGGATGCGTCGGGTCCGCCGTTGCGCACGCGCCAGGCGATCGTCGCCTGATGCACGGTGCCGACGCTGTGCGTATTGGTCAGCATCACCGGACTCTCGAGCATGCCCGACTCATCGATCCACGCCCTGCCGGTGACCTCGCCCGCACCATTCAGCACAGAGCTCCCGGCAAATGCCGGCGCAACGATCGTATTGCGCCCGCGCGGCAGGATCGCCGTCACGCCGGTGCGCACCTTGTGTCCGTTCGCGAGGTCCTCGATCAGGGTCGTGTGGCCGACCGTCACGCCCGCGACGTCGGTGATTGCATTCAATGGTCCCGGGACTCCGTCGAAGGGAACGCCCAGATCGCGGGCCCGCGGCCCCGCCTGGCCGGCCGAAGTGGCAAATGCCATCAACAGTGTCAGGACGAGCCTGCTGGCAGAAAAACCGGTAATCAAATGAAAAACCTCGCTGGCGTCACAGCCCGCACCGAATATTGGGGCCGACATGCTACCAGCATTTATGATGTCGCCTGCAATGGGGCACCCCCACACGGAGTCCATCGAATGACCGTCCTTCGCGCGGCGATTGTTGCGCTGTTCGCGGCTGTGTCCTTTTCACTGTCGACCACATCGTCCGCGGAAACGGTTGTGGTGCGAGTCGGACAACTGCTCGATGTCGAGCAGGGCATTTACCTCGCCGATCGCGCGATCCGGATTGAGGACGGGCGCATCGCATCGATCACCCCCTGGAGCGCGCGATCGCGCGGCGGCGGACGCCTCATCGACTGGTCGGCGTACACGGTACTTCCCGGGTTGATCGACCTGCACACGCATCTCGTCGGAGACATCAGTTCGGCGGACGTCACCGCACCGCTCTCGAGTTCCGCGGCGCGCGATGCGCTCATGGGTGTCGCCCACGCGCGCGCCACGCTCGCGGCGGGCTTCACGACCGTGCGCGATGTCGGCACTTATCGCGCGTTCGTGGATGTCGCGCTCCGGAACGCGATCAACGCCGGCCAGATCGAGGGCCCGCGCATGTACGTCACAGGCGCCTACGTGACGGTCACGAACGGCGGCGGTGAAGTGACGGGCCTGCCGGAGGGCCTTGTCATCCCGAACGAGATGCGCCGCGGCGTGGCGAACAACGCGACCGAAGTGCGGCAGCGCGTGCGTGAGCTGCTCGCAGGCGGGGCCGATTTCATCAAGATCGTGGCGACGGGAGCGGTGTTGACGCCCGGCACGACGCCCTCGGAGCCGGAGTTCACCGAGCAGGAGATCCGCGCTGCGGTCGAGGAAGCGACAAAGGCCGGCACTTTCGTCGCGGCGCATGCCCACGGTGCCGAGGGCATCAAGAATGCGGTGCGCGCGGGCGTGCGCACGATCGAACACGGGTCCTACCTCGACGACGAAGGCATCCAACTGATGCTGAAACACGGCACCTGGCTCGTCGCCGACATTTACAACGGCGATTACATGGAAGAGGTCGGCACCCGCGACGGCTGGCCCGAGGAGTACCTGCGCAAGAAC
>DATIEU010000176.1:0-4412 GCA_035455565.1 Steroidobacteraceae bacterium
GAACGCCCACAGATCCTCGAGCGAGCCACCGCCACGCGCCACGATCAACACGTCGCACTCGGCCCGCACAGAGGCGAGGCGGATCATCGCGGCGATCTGGGCCGCCGCACCGGCTCCCTGCACCGGCACCGGGTACACCAGCACGGGCACCGCGCAGAAGCGCCGCCGCAGCACATGGAGGATGTCGCGAATCGCGGCGCCCGAAGGCGAGGTGATGACGCCGATGCGCTTCGGCAACGGCGGCAGCGCGCGCTTGCGCTCGGTGGCGAACAGCCCTTCCTGCTGCAACCGTGTTTTCAGGGCCTCGAAGCGCCGCCGCAGTGCGCCTTCGCCGGCCTCCTCGAGATGATCGACGAGGAGCTGATACTCGCCGCGCGGCTCGTACAGGCTCACGCGCGCGCGCGCCAGCACGTGCAGGCCATCGCGCGGCTTGCAGAGGCTCATCTGGTTGCGCTGGCGGAACATCGCGCAGCGCACCTGGGCGCTCGCGTCCTTCAGCGAGAAGTACCAGTGGCCAGAGGAGGGGGCGGAGAAGTTGGACAGTTCGCCTTCGATCCAGAGCGCGGGCATGGAGCGTTCGAGCAGCACCCGGGACTCGCGGTTCAGTCGCGAGACCGTGTACACGTCACGTTCCGGCATCGTGGTGGAAGGTATTCGCGGCGCAGTGCTCACGCCCTGATGATACAGGCTGAGGATCTAACGGTCCCGCATGCGGTCCCACCCCAGGCTGACCACTGAGGAGAGCAAGGAGTATCGATTCGAAACGGATAGGGGCAGCGCCTCGCTGGCAGACCTCTTTCTCGGGCGCTCGCAGCTCCTCATCTATCACCTCATGTTCGGCCCCGACTACCAGGCAGCGTGTGCGACCTGCTCGACGATCGCGGATGCGTTCAACGGGTTTGTCGTTCACCTGGCGAACCACGACGTCACGCTTGGCGCCGTGTCGCGGGCTCCATTTGCGAAATTGCAGGCCTACAAGCGGCGGATGGGGTGGACGTTTCCGTGGGCGTCCTCGCACGGCGGCGACTTCAATTTCGACTTCAACGTCTCATTCACCGAGCAGCAGCAGCGAGAAGGGCGCGGCGAGTACAACTACGAGCGCCTCCCCCGGCGTTCGACGCGACCAAGATGCCGCCGGCGGTCACCCAAAACGCTGCCTGGGCCGGCACCGACGTGGCCACTTACACGCGCGAGGGGCCCGGTATGAGCGCCTTCGCGCTCGAGGACGGTGTCGTCTACCACACCTATGCGGCCTATGCGCGCGGACTCGACGGACTCTGGGGCATGTACCAGTGGCTCGATCGCGCCCCCAGGGGCCGCAACGAGAACAACGAGCGGGGCGTGTGGTGGCGCCGCCATGACGAGTACGGCGAGCGCTGAGTCAGCGCGGTTTACCCACGGGGGTTCGGCGCGTACAATCGCGCCCTTTATTCGCGGGACCCGGGGGTCCTTACCGGATGCGTATCCAGGAAGAAGCCCTCACTTTTGACGACGTCCTGCTGGTGCCTGCCTACTCGGAAGTGCTGCCACGCGACGTCGATCTCTCCACGCGCGTGACGCGCGAAGTCAAAGTAAACCTGCCGATCCTCTCGGCCGCGATGGACTCGGTCACCGAGGCGCGCCTCGCCATCACCATCGCGCAGGAAGGCGGGATCGGCATCGTCCACAAGAACATGACGATCGCTTCGCAGGCGCGCGAAGTGTCGCGCGTCAAGAAATTCGAGAGCGGCGTCATCGTCGACCCGATCACGGTGACGCCCGATAAGACCATTCGCGAAGTCATCGATCTCACGCGTTCCAAGGGCATCTCCGGTGTGCCGGTCGTCGGCACCAACAACGAAGTGGTCGGCATCGTTACGCACCGCGACCTGCGCTTCGAGACGCAGCTCGACGCGCCGGTGGCTTCGGTCATGACGCCGAAGGAGCGCCTGATCACCGTGCGCGAGAACGCGCCCAAGGAAGAAGTGCTGCGGCTCCTGCACAAGCACCGCATCGAGAAAGTGCTGGTGGTGAACGGCGATTTCGCGCTCAAGGGCATGATCACCGTCAAGGATTTCCAGAAGGCGACCGAGTTTCCACGCGCCTGCAAGGACGCTGACGGACGCCTGCGCGTCGGCGCCGCAGTCGGCACTTCGCCCGACACCGCAGAGCGCGTCACGGCCTTGTGCGAAGCGGGCGTTGACCTGGTCGTGGTGGACACCTCGCACGGCCATTCGCGCGGCGTGCTCACGATGGTGAGCCAGCTGAAGGAGCGGTTTCCGGAGTTGCAGATCATCGGCGGCAACATCGTCACGGCGGAGGGCGCGCGCGACCTGGTGAGCGCCGGCGCCGACGGCGTCAAGGTCGGCATCGGGCCGGGATCGATCTGCACCACGCGCGTGATAGCTGGCGTCGGGGTGCCGCAGATCAGCGCAGTGGCGCGCGTCGCCGAGGCACTCAAGGACACCGAAGTGCCCGTGATCGCCGACGGCGGAATTCGCTATTCTGGTGACGTCGCCAAGGCGCTTGCGGCCGGCGCACACGCAGTCATGATCGGCGGCCTGTTCGCGGGCACGGAAGAATCGCCTGGCGAAGTCGAGCTCTACCAGGGCGCCTCCTACAAGACCTATCGCGGCATGGGCTCGCTCGGCGCGATGAGCCAGCCGCATGGCTCCAGCGACCGCTACTTCCAGGACACGGCGAGCGAGCTCGAGAAGCTGGTGCCCGAGGGCATCGAAGGCCGCGTTCCCTACAAGGGCAGCCTGGTCACCATCCTCTATCAGCTCGCGGGCGGGCTGCGCGCGGCGATGGGTTACACCGGCAGCCGCAATATCGAAGAGCTGCGCACGCGGCCGCACTTCGTGCGCATGACCAACGCCGGCGTGCGCGAGAGCCACGTCCACGATGTGAGCATCACCAAGGAAGCGCCGAACTATCGCGTCACCTGACATGGCCGCAGCCGAGCTCCAGTCCATCAAACCGCCCGCTGCGGACATCCACGCCCACCGCATCCTGATCCTCGATTTCGGCGCTCAGTACAGCCAGCTCATCGCGCGCCGCGTGCGCGAGATTGGCGTGTATTGCGAGCTCCACCCGTGGGACATGAGCGATGCAGCGGTGCGCGCCTTTGGCGCACACGGCGTCATCCTCTCGGGCGGTCCGGAATCCGTGACCGACGCCAAACCGCCCGCGGCGCCACCCGCGGTGTTCACGCTGGGCGTCCCTGTGCTCGGCATCTGCTATGGCATGCAGACCATGGCCCAGCAGCTCGGTGGTCGCGTGAGTCCGTCACAGCATCGCGAATTCGGTTTCGCGCAGGTCACGACCACCGCACGCTCGACGCTGCTCGACGGCTTCCAGGATCACGTCGACGCCGACGGCCGGCCGGTGCTCGACGTGTGGATGAGTCACGGCGACCGGGTGGAGGGGTTGCCGTCCGGCTTCGTACCCATCGCGAGCAGTGCGAACGCGCCGCTCGCCGCGATGGCAGACGAGTCACGCCATTTCTATGGCGTGCAGTTTCATCCCGAGGTGACGCACACCGTTCAGGGACGCGAGATCCTCGAGCGCTTCGTACGCACCGTGTGCGGCTGTGAAGCGCTCTGGGACGCGGGCCACATCATCAGCGACAGCGTCGCCCGCATTCGCGAGCAGGTCGCAACATCGCACGTGCTGCTGGGGCTTTCCGGCGGTGTCGACTCGTCAGTCGTGGCGGCACTGCTGCACCAGGCAATCGGCGATCAGCTGGTCTGCGTGTTCGTCGACCACGGCCTGATTCGGCTGGGCGAGGGCGACCAGGTCATGGAAACCTTCGCGCGTCACATGGGCGTGCGCGTCATCCGCGTGAATGCCGAACAGCGCTTCCTCGACGCGTTGCGCGGTCAGAGCGACCCGGAGCAGAAGCGCAAGACCATCGGCCGGCTCTTCATCGAGGTCTTCGAGGAAGAGGCGCGGAAACTCCCGGGAATCGAGTGGCTGGCACAGGGCACGATCTACCCCGACGTGATCGAATCCGCGGGCGCTCGCACCGGCAAGGCGCACGTGATCAAGTCCCATCACAACGTGGGCGGCTTGCCCGAGCGGATGCACCTGAAGCTGCTCGAGCCGCTGCGCGAGCTCTTCAAGGACGAAGTGCGCAAGCTCGGTCTCGAGCTGGGTCTGCCGCGCGAAATGGTGTATCGACACCCGTTCCCGGGCCCGGGTCTGGGTGTGCGCATCCTCGGAGAGGTCACCAAGCCCCACGCCGACCTCCTGCGCCGTGCCGACGCCATCTACATCGAAGAGCTCAAGCGCCAGGGCTGGTACGACCGCGTGAGCCAGGCGTTCGCGGTGTTCCTGCCGGTGCGCTCAGTTGCGGTGATGGGCGACGGACGCCGTTACGACTACGTGATCGCGCTGCGTGCCGTGGAGACGATCGACTTCATGACGGCGCG
>DATIEU010000177.1:0-11552 GCA_035455565.1 Steroidobacteraceae bacterium
ATGCTGGCGGTGCTCGGCTGGGTGATCTATCGCGCCCATGCGGTGCCCGAGCTCAAGTCGCGCGCAACGCTCGCATTTCGTGGCATCGGTTTCCTGCTGACATTGGCCGCCAGCTGCGGACTCGCGACCTTGCACTGGGACGCAGGCGATCTGCCGAACACCGCCGGCGGCGTGTTGGGTGCGCTGGTTGGCCAGAGTCTCGCAGCCGCGTTCAGTTTCCTCGGCGCGACGCTCCTCATGATCGGGCTCTGGCTCGCCGGCGTCGCACTGTTCCTCGGAGTGTCCTGGCTCACGGTGATGGATCGCCTGGGTCATTGGACCTTGCGTGGCATCACGTGGCTGCGCACCCGCCTCTCGACGGCACGCGAGGTTGCGGAAGGGCGCGAGCGCAAGCAGGCGCGCGCCGAGATCATGCGTGAAGAGCAGAAGAAGTCACCGCCACGCGCGCCGCCGCGCATCGAGCCCGTCGTGCCGGCGATCGAGCCGAGCGAACGCGTGGAGAAGGAGAAGCAGGTGCAGCTCTTCGAGCCGCCCAAGGCTGCCGAGCTCCCGCCGCTCTCGCTCCTCGACGATCCGCCGCCGCGCGAGGTGGGCTATTCCGATGAAGCACTCGAAGCGATGTCGCGGCTGGTGGAGCTGAAGCTGCGCGATTTTGGCGTCGAGGTCGAAGTGGTCGCCGTACACCCGGGCCCCGTGGTCACGCGCTTCGAACTGCGTCCCGCCGCCGGCGTCAAGGTGAGCCAGATCAGCTCGCTTGCCAAGGACTTGGCGCGCGCGCTTTCCGCCATCAGCGTGCGCGTGGTCGAGGTGATTCCCGGCAAGTCGGTCGTCGGACTCGAGATCCCGAACGAGAAGCGCGAGCTCGTAACCCTCGGCGAAATCATCAAGTCGAAAGCCTACGACGAGCTCAACTCACCGCTGGCCCTCGCGCTCGGCAAGGACATCGGCGGTCACCCCGTGGTGGCGGACCTTGCGCGCATGCCACACCTGATGATCGCGGGCACCACGGGCTCGGGCAAGTCTGTGGCGATCAACGCGATGGTGCTGAGCCTGCTCTACAAGGCGACGCCCGAATACACGCGTCTCATCATGATCGATCCCAAGATGCTGGAGCTCTCGGTGTACGAGGGCATCCCGCAGCTCCTGTCGCCGGTCATCACGGAGATGAAGCACGCGTCCAATGCCTTGCGCTGGTGCGTGGCGGAAATGGACCGCCGTTACCAGCTCATGGCGGCCCTCGGGGCGCGCAACCTCGCGGGCTTCAATCGCAAGGTCAAGGAAGCGGCGGAGGAGGGCAAGCCGATCAAGGATCCGTTGCTTGCCGCCAAGGCCGCGAGCGACCCGGTCATGACGATCGACGATGTGCCGGACCTCGCCGTGCTGCCGAACATCGTCGTCGTGATCGACGAGCTGGCCGATCTCATGCTGGTCGTCGGCAAGAAGGCCGAAGAGCTCATCACGCGGCTGGCACAGAAGGCACGCGCGGCCGGTATTCATCTGATCCTCGCGACGCAACGTCCGTCGGTCGACGTGATCACGGGTCTCATCAAGGCCAACATCCCGGCGCGCATCGCCTTCCAGGTGTCCGCCAAGGTCGATTCACGCACCATCCTCGACCAGAGCGGCGCCGAGGCGCTGCTGAGTCACGGCGACATGTTGTACCTGGCACCGGGAACGTCGGTGCCGAACCGCGTGCATGGTGCATTCGTGTCCGATCACGAGGTGCACCGGGTGGTCCACGCGTTGCGAGCCGCCACGCCGCCGGTGTTCATCGATGAAATTCTTTCCGGGCCGAAGAGTCCAATCCCCGGCCTGGCGCCGGAGGACGGCGAGGAAGGGGCCGCCGAACCCGATGGTGAACAGGATCCGCTGTACGACGAAGCCGTGCGCATCGTGCTCGAAAGCCGCAAGGCTTCCATCTCGGGCGTGCAACGGCGTCTCAAGATCGGCTACAACCGCGCGGCGCGCCTCGTCGAGAGCATGGAACTCGCTGGCCTGGTCGGGCCGCTGCAGTCGAACGGTTCGCGCGAAGTGCTCGTGCCCGCGCCGCCCGAAGACTGACGTGAAGGGCTCCTCCCTGATTGTCCTGCTTCGACACGGCCTCCAGGCACTCTCGATCATCGCGCTGTCGGTGTTCGCGAGCATTCCGGCCGGCGCGGTTCCCGATCAGGATCCGGCGCCGTTCCTGGAACGTTACCTGCAAGGGCTGACGAGCCTGCGCGCGGACTTCACGCAGGTTTCGAGTGTCGCCGGCGGTGACACGGTCGAAAAGGCGTCGGGCCGCCTCTACCTGCAGAAGCCGGGGCGGTTTCGCTGGGACTACCGGCAGCCCAACGAGCAGCTGATCGTCTCCGACGGCAGCAACGTCTGGCTCTTCGACAAGGAACTCGAGCAAGTGACGGTCAAGCCGATCGACGAATCGCTGGCCACCACGCCGGCGCTGCTTTTGGCGGGCAAGTCGAGCGTCGCGGAGAGTTTCACGATCAGCGGGGCCGGCTCGCGCGATGGCGTCGACTGGATCCTGTTGGTGCCGAAGCGCACCGACACCGACTTCGTCGAGTTCCGCCTCGGGTTTGCCGGCGGCGAATTGCGCGCGATGGAGCTCAAGGACAAGTTGCAGCAGGCAACCCGCATCGAGTTCTCGGATGTGCAACGAAACACGCGCCTCGCGAGCGACCTCTTCACCTTCAAGCCGCCCGTGGGGGTCGATGTGATCGGCACCGCCCGCCGCTGAGCATGCTCGAGCTTCGCTATGGCCGGATGCTGCTGATCGTCGGCTGGTTGCTGATAGTGTTCATCGTGGCCGGCAGTCTCACGCCGGCCGGCGCCGACGTGAAGTTCATGTTTTCCGACAAGGTGCGTCACCTGTCGAGCTACCTGATCCTGATGGTGTACTTCTGCGGTCTCTATCCGCGCGAACGCCATCCGCTGCTCGCACTGGCGTTCTTTCTGCTCGGCGCCCTGCTCGAGGTCCTGCAGGGCACGCTCACCACGACGCGGCAAATGGACCTGGTCGACCTCACCGCCAACACGCTGGGCATCGCGCTGGGCTTCGTGTTCGCGCGCCTCGGGCTCGCGCAATGGCCGCGCCTGATCGATCGCTGAAGGACCATCGTCCGCTGGCGGACCGCATGCGGCCGCGCACGCTGGACGAGTTCGTGGGACAGGAACACCTGGTGTCCGCTGGCAAGCCGCTGCGCCAGGTGGGCGAAGGCGGTCGCCTGCATTCCATGATCTTCTGGGGACCGCCGGGAACCGGCAAGACGACGCTCGCACGCATTCTCGCATCGACCTGCGGTCACGAGTTCGTGGCGTTGTCGGCGGTGATGGCAGGCGTCAAGGACGTGCGTGCGGCCGTCGAGCTCGCCCAGCAGGTGCGGCAGGCATACTCACGGGGCACCGTGCTGTTCCTCGATGAAGTGCACCGCTTCAACAAGGCCCAGCAGGACAGCTTTCTCCCGTTCGTGGAAGACGGAACGCTGATCCTCATCGGTGCCACCACCGAGAATCCCTCGTTCGAGCTCAACAATGCCTTGCTGTCGCGCGCCCGTGTCTATGTCCTCAAGGCGCTCGATCACGCGGACCTCGAGCGCGTGATCGATGCGGCCCTGGCCGATCGCGAGCGAGGCCTGGGCGAACAGAATCTCGACATCGATCCCAAGGCGCGCGAGCTCATCGTCACGGCGGCCGACGGCGATGCGCGGCGCGCTCTCAACCTGCTTGAAGTGGCCGCCGACCTGGCCGAAGCGGCCGATGGCCGCCCCCGGATCACAGTGGCGATTGCGGCCGAAGTCGCTTCGGGCGGTTACCGGCGCTTCGACAAGGGTGGCGAGCAGTTCTACGACCAGATCTCCGCGCTCCACAAGGCGGTGCGCGGCAGCGACCCCGACGCCGCGCTCTACTGGCTCTGCAGGATGATCGACGGCGGCTGCGATCCGCTCTACGTCGCGCGACGCACGGTGCGCATGGCGAGCGAGGACATCGGCAATGCCGATCCGCGCGGACTCGCGCTGGCGCTCGATGCCTGGGATACCTACGAACGCCTGGGCAGTCCCGAGGGCGAGCTCGCCATCGCGCAGGCGATCGTGTACCTGGCGAGCGCGCCCAAGAGCAACGCCGTTTACACGGCATACGGCGCCGCCATGGACGACGTGCATCGCTATGGCACGCTCGACGTTCCCTTGCGACTTCGCAATGCGCCCACCCGGCTCATGAAAGGCCTGGGATACGGGCGCGGTTACCGCTACGCGCACGATGAGCCCGAAGCGTTCGCCGCGGGCGAAAAATACTTTCCCGACGCCATGGAAGCGCGCACGTACTATCATCCGGTGCCGCGCGGTCTCGAGATCCGTATTGCCGAAGCGCTCGAGCGGCTGCGCAACCGCAATCGGGCAGAAGAAAAGGACAAGGGTTGACCATCGTTGCGATCGCACTGGGGGGCGCACTGGGCAGTGTGCTGCGCTATCTAATGGCCAACGCGGTTCAGGCCTTCGCCGGGCGGCAGTTTCCGGCGGGCACCTTGGCGGTGAATGTCATCGGGTCGCTCCTGATAGGTGTGCTCTACGTGTGGCTGTTGGAGCGCGCGCCGGCTGCAGCCCCGGTTCGCGCCTTCTGGATCGTCGGAGTGCTCGGTGGATTCACCACGTTTTCGAGCTTCTCGATGGAGACTTTCAACCTGATCGCACAAGCCGCCTATGCGCGTGCCCTGATGAACGTGCTGCTCAGCGTCGTCCTTTGCATCGGCGCGACTTGGCTCGGCGTGCTGGCCGGGAGGCAGTTATGATTGAGCGTGAAGTGCTAATGATCCGTGTTTATCTCAGCGAGCACGAAGGCCGGCTTCCGAAAGTGTTGTCACTCCTGCACGATGATCTCAAGGTCAGGGGCCTGACCGTGTTCCGTGCGATGAGTGGGTACGGTAGCTCAGGCCGCTGGCATACCTCGAGCCTCGTCGACCTGTCACTCGACCTGCCGATCGTGGTCGAATTCTTCGACGAGCCCACGCTCGCGCGTGCCGCCCTCGAACGGCTCGACACGCTTTGCAAGCCCGGCCACGTGGTCGAGTGGCCCGCACGCATGTTGACCGCCTGAGATTGCACGTGCTCGACCCAAAACTAATACGATCCGACCTCGACAGTGTCGCCGCCAACCTGGCGCGCCGTGGCTTCACATTCGACACGCTGAAGCTGGCGGCCCTGGAGGAGCAACGCAAGGCGGCGCAGACCGAAGCGGAACGACTGCGCAACGAGCGCAATCTTCACGCCAAGGCGGTGGGCAAGGCCAAGGCGGCGGGCCAGGACATCGCGCCGTTGATCGCGCAATCGGAGTCGCTTGGTGCCGCGCTCGAAAATGCGGAGCAACGGCTCGCGGCCGTACAGACTGAGCTCGATCAGCTGCTGCTCGGCCTGCCGAACCTACTGCACGAAAGCGTCCCCGAGGGGCGCGACGAAACGGCCAATCAGGGAGTGCGCCGCTGGGGTGAGCCGCGACGCTTCGATTTCGAGCCGCGCGACCATATCGCGCTGGGTGAAACCACGCGCGAGATGAACTTCGAATCCGCCGGCCGGATTTCGGGTGCGCGCTTCGTGGTGCTCTCGGGCACGCTCGCGCGCCTGCATCGCGCGCTCACGCAGTTCATGCTGGATCTACACGCGAGCCAGCACGGTTATCGCGAAGTGTATGTGCCGTACCTCGTCAACGCGCAGACGCTGACCGGCACCGGCCAGCTACCGAAGTTCGAGCAGGAACTGTTCGCGGTGCGCGGCGAGAGCGGGCTTTACCTCATCCCGACCGCCGAAGTTCCCGTGACCAACCTGGTGCGCGAGTCGATCCTGGAATCTGACGCCCTGCCGCTCAAGTACGTGGCGCACACGCCGTGCTTCCGCTCGGAAGCGGGTTCCTACGGCAAGGACACCCGCGGCATGATTCGCCAGCACCAGTTCGAAAAGGTGGAGCTGGTGCAAATTACCCGTCCGCAAGACTCCTACGCCGCGCTGGAGGAGCTGACATCGCATGCCGAAAAGGTGCTGCAGCTTCTCGAGTTGCCGTATCGCGTGATCGCTCTCTGTGCCGGCGACACCGGCTTCCAGAGCGCCAAGACCTACGATCTCGAGGTGTGGTTGCCGGGACAGAAGCGTTACCGCGAGATTTCATCGTGCAGCAACTGCGAAGCGTTCCAGGCGCGACGCATGCAGGCACGCTGGCGTAATCCGGAAACCGGCAAGCCCGAGCCGGTACACACACTCAACGGATCGGGGGTCGCCATCGGACGCGCCTTGATCGCCGTGATGGAGAACCACCAGCGGGCGGACGGGTCGATCGCAATGCCCGCGGCCTTGCAGCCGTACCTGTAGCGCCGTTCAGATCGTGCGACTGAAGAGCTGCGTCTCCGGCGCTTTACGCGCCAGCCGCGCGTCGAATGCCATGCACACGTTGCGGATGAAGGCGCGACCCCGGTCCGTAACGTCGCAGCCGCGGCCGTTCAGCGTGACGAGCTCGTCCGCAACCAGCTCGCGCAGTCGCTCCGGGACGCTGTCCAGGTACCTGGTCTTCGCATCGGTGGCGCCCCACTCGGCGTGAAAGCGCGTCATCAGGTCGAGGATCAGGCGCCGCAATTCCAGGTCCTCCGCATCGAGCAGGTGGCCACGCAGGATCGGCAGCTCGCCCCGTCCCACGCGCTGCTGGTACGGCTCGATCGCCTTTTCATTCTGCGCGAAGGCGGTCCATGCATCGCCGATCGCCGATACGCCGAGACCGAACAGCGGCGCGACCTGCCGCGAGGTGTAGCCCATGAAATTGCGGTGCAGCGTGCCTGTGACCGCGGCCTGCCACAGCGAGTCGGTCTCGAGCGCAAAGTGGTCCATGCCAATTTCGCGATAGCCGGCGCGCTCGAGCATCTCGCGGCCGCGCTCGTAGAGCACACGCTTCGCCTCGCCCTGCGGCAGGTCGGCTTCGGTGAAGCGCCGCTGGCTCGGCTTGATCCACGGGACATGCGCATAGGCGTAAAAGGCGATGCGATCGGGCCGCAGGCGCTCGACGGCGGCGAGCGTCTGCTCGATCGAGTCGAGCGTCTGCAGCGGCAGGCCGTAGATCAGATCGTAGTTGATGCTGTTGAAGCCGAGTTCGCGCGCTGCCTCGGTAAGCACACGTACCTGTTCTTCACTCTGCACGCGGTTGACGATCGCCTGCACGCGCGGGTCGAAGTCCTGGATGCCGAGGCTCAGGCGCCGGAAACCGAGTGCGCTCAATGTCGCAAGCTGCTCGCGGGTGGTCACCCGGGGATCCGCTTCCAGCCCGAATTCGGATTCGCCCTGGCTCGTGCTGTTGGCGAGCAGACCCTCGATCAGAAAGCGCAGCTCCTCGGGCGTGAGGAAGGTCGGTGTTCCCCCGCCGAGATGAATCTCCGCAAGCGGCAGCCGCTCGACGCCGAGGCGCGCCAGGTACATGCGCCATTCGGCGAGCACGTGCTCGAGATAGGGCAGGGCGATGGCACGGTTGCGCGTGATACGCACGTTGCAGCCACAGTAGGTGCACAACGAGCGGCAGAACGGTATGTGCACGTACACGGCCGCGCCGGGCGAAGTCGTGAGCTGTGCGCGCAGCGCTTCGGTCCATTCGGCTTCAGTCGGCGTCCGCTCCCAATAGGGCACGGTGGGGTAGCTCGTGTAGCGCGGGCCGGGGACGTTGTACTTGCGAAGCAGTTCGGCGCTCGGCGTCGTCATGGAAAGAGCTCGCGTTGCAGATCGACAAAGAGTCGTACGTGGTGTTCCGGAGTCGCGGGCAGCACGCCGTGACCCAGACCGCAGATCCAGCCCTGCCGCCGCCGGATCGGCAGCGCCAGCACCGGATCGAAGTAGCGCTCGAGGCTCCTCAGGAAATCGGGCTCGGGCAGGAGCATCGCATGCGGATCGAAATTGCCCTGGATCGCCCAGCGATCGCCGAACTCCTCCAGGGCCTCGACCAGCGGCGTGCGCCAGTCGATGCCGATGCCGGCGAGCGGCAACGGCTCGAGGCGCCGCCAGTGCCGCGCATCAGTGCCCTTCGAGTAATAGAGAACGCGGGCCTCGGGGCAGAGGCGGTGCAATTCGGCCAGCAGTCGCCCAAGCTGCGGCACGACCCAGCGATCGAACGCCGCCGGGTCGAGCTCGCCGGCGCAGGTATCGAGCACCGCGATGCAGTCGGCGCCGGCACGCCACTGCAAGGCCATGTTCTGCGCGAGGAGCGGTATCAGCTTCGTACAGAAGCCCGCGTAGCGTCCGTCGGGCAATCCGGCATGCGCGGTGCCGAGATCGGATTGGTGCGAGCCGGCAGCCGCATAGAAAAAGAGGGTCAGCGGGCCGCCGACGAAACCCAGCAGGCCCTTGGATTGCGGCAAACGCTCGCGGATGAGACGCAGGGCTTCGCCCTGGAATTCGAGTTGTTCGATGCAGGGCCCGTGGCCGTCGAGACGCGAGAGATCCGCGAGTTCGCGAACCTGCCAGCCGAACTTCGGTCCCGGGTCGTAGGAAAGCGGCATGCCCAGCGCTTCGAGTGGGAACAGCAGGTCCGAGAACAGTATGGCCGCGTCGAAATCGAAGGCCTCCATCGGACCCATGGTGATCGTGGCGGCGAGCTCGGGGCGTTTGCACAGGTCCATGAAAGAGTGCTCGGCGCGCAGGCCGCGATAATGACTGTGGTAGCGACCAGCCTGGCGCATGAACCACACGGGCGGGCGTTGTTCGTTGCCGCGCGCCAGGGCTGCTGTGAACAGGTTGCTCATGAGTCGGCGTCCCGTACCGCGTCGCTGTCGAGCTGGTAGCCCACGCCGCGGATGCTGCGGATCACGCGCGGCTCGGCCGGATCAGGCTCGATCATGCGCCGCAGGCGCACGATGAAATTGTCGACGGTGCGCGGCGTCGGAAACTCGTCCGGCGCCCACGCGCGATCGAGAATCTCGTCGCGTGCCAGCACACCGCCCTGCTTCTCGAGGAGCAAGGTCAGCACGGCGCATTCCTTGTGAGTCAGCGTGTGCGACTCGCCGTCCACCTGCACTTCCATGCGCTTGAGATCGATGCGCGCCCGGCCGACCTGCAACGCTCGCTCGAATCGCGATTCGCTCTGCGAAAGCAGTGCGGCGCGGCGCAACGCGTTCTGCACGCGCAGCAGCAGCTCCTTGAAATGAAACGGCTTGACGACGTAGTCCTCGGCGCCGATCTCGAGACCGCGAACCCGGTCCTCGGGTGTGCCATACGCCGTCACGAACACGATCGCCGTTTGCGGGCGACGACGACGGAGCCCCGAAGCGAGGTCGAAGCCCGAGCCATCGGGCAAGCCGACGTCGAGCAAGGCGAGGTCCCAGCGTTGCGTCGCGTCGGCCTCGAGCGCTTCCGCGCACGACCGCGCCCATTTCACCAGGTAACCCTCGGCGCTGAGCCGCTCGGTGAGCGTACGGCCGACATTCGGCTCGTCCTCGACGACCAGGATGTGTGCCAGGGCACTCACGCGGTCTCCTCGGCGCGCCGGAAGTGCAGCCGTGTCTCGAATCCGGCGCCCGGTCGCGAATCGAATTCGGCGTGGCCGCCCATGCGCTGCATGAGCATGCGGATCAAGTAGAGCCCGACACCCGCGCCCTGCGAACGCTGGCCCCGGAAGAAGAGCGAGCCGAGCCGTTGCGCTTCCCCGGCGAAGCCGCGGCCGGCATCGGTGAAAGAAACGACGACCTCGGCGCCGTTCTCCCGCGCGGCAATGCGGGCGCGCGCGGGAGTGGAATCCGAATGGCGCGCCGTGTTCTCGATGAGGTTGCGGAAGATGATTTCGAGCGCGCTGCGATCCGCGAGCACCAGCGCCCCGTCCGGATTCGGCGTGGAGAGCTCGATCTGGACGGCGCGTGCCGCGGCCTTCGACTGCACCTGCCGTTGCAGCCAGGCCTGGATCGGCAGTGGTTGCAGATCGAGCTCGCCGCCGCCTTCGATGCGCGCGAGTTCCAATGTCTTCTCGACCTGGGCCTCGAGCCGGCTGGTGTCCTCGAGCAGGCGCTCGACCAGCGGGCTGGTATTGCCGCTATCCGCCAGTGATTCCGCCTGCAGGCGGATGCTCGTGAGCGGTGTGCGCAACTCGTGCGTGACGGAGGCGAAGAATGCGCGCAATGCATTGGTGCGCCGCTGATCGCGCAAGTAGAGCCACACGAGCGCAATCGACAACCCGGCCAGTAGCACCAGGAGCGTCCCGCCTTCCCACGCCAGCATGCGTTGCGTGACTTGCCACTGCGCATCGGCCACCGAGGTGTCGAGCCCTGCGACCCGCTCGAGCTCGACGATGCGTTGCGACTGCTCGCGCACGACCCAGCCCCACCACGCCATGAGAGCGATGAGTAGCAATACCCAGAGGGTTGCGACGCCCGCGAGCCAGCGCACGTTTCGCTGAGTCGTTGCGAGGTGCGACTTCTTCTTCATTGCCGGTGCGCAGCCGCCAGGGCGCCATCAAAGGCGGCGAGGAATTGTTCCACGTCGGCATCGGTGTGAGCCGTGGAGAAGAAGCCCACTTCGAAACCGCTGGGCGCGAGATACACGCCGCGCTCGAGGAGCGCGTGGAAGAGACTGGCGAAGCGCGTCCGATGACCAGGCGGAATTGCAGCGATGGAGCGGAGCGGTGCGCTGCGCTGCGTGTCGTCGTCAAGAACGATCCAGAAGAGGGAGCCGACCGCCTGCACACGAACAGGCGCGGCACTGCGCCCGGCCGCAAGCTTGACGATGGCCTGAGCCGTTTCCTGAGTGCGGCGCTCGAGGGCTGCGTAGGGTGGGTGAGCTTCGAGCTTGCGCAACGTGGTGAGGCCGGCAGCGATGGCCACCGGATTGGCGCTCAAGGTCCCGGCCTGGTAGACCGGTCCCACCGGAGCGACCAGTTCCATCAGATCTCGCCGCCCGCCGTACGCGCCGACCGGAAAGCCACCGCCGATGACCTTGCCATACGTGACTAGGTCAGGCTCTATCCGCAGGCGCTCGGCCATGCCACCCAGGGCCACCCGAAAACCCGAGATCACCTCATCGAAGATCACGAGGCTTCCGTGCTTGCGCGCCATGGTGACGAGCGAATTGAGGAAGGCATCGCGCTGGGGCAGCAAGCCGTAATTCGCGGGCAAGGGCTCGATGATCACCGCAGCGATGCTCGAGCCGTGCGCCTCGAAGATCCGCCGCACGGCCTCATCGTCATCGAGCGGCGCGACGAGCGTGTCGGCAGCGAGGTGCTCGGTGACGCCTGCGCTATCCGGTTTCGTCATCTCGGCGAGACCCGATCCTGCGCGCACCAGCATCGAATCCGCATGGCCGTGGTAGCAACCGTCGAACTTGAGAATGCGGGCGCGGCCGGTGGCCGCGCGCGCGACGCGCAGAGCCGACATTACCGCTTCGGTGCCGGAGTTCACGAAGCGCAATTGCTCGACGCCACGCACCCGCGAAGTGATCCATTCGGCGAGCTCCAGCGAGCCGGCCTCGGTCGCTCCGTATGACCAGCCACGGCCGAGTGCGCTTTCTACCGCGGCGCGCACGTCGGGATCCTGGTGGCCGAAGATGAGCGGGCCG
>DATIEU010000178.1:0-2143 GCA_035455565.1 Steroidobacteraceae bacterium
GCCACGCGCGGCACGGGCGCCTTCGACCTCGCGCAGTTCGAACGCTTCGAGGCAACGCGCAAGGAACTTCAGTCCGCGGTGCAGCAGGCGCAAGCCTCGCGCAACCGCATCGCCAAGGACATCGGCCAGGCGAAGGCGCGCGGCCAGGATGTCTCCGAGCTGATGCGCGAGGGCGAGAAGCTGAAATCGCTGCTGGAAGAGTCGGAGCAGCAGCTCGAGAAGCTGCAGGCGGCATTCCAGGATCTGCTCGCGCGGATTCCCAACATCCCGCACGAGTCCGTCCCGGTCGGCAAGTCCTCCGAGGACAATCCCGAGCGGCGCCGGTGGGGCACGCGGAGAGAGTTTTCCTTCGCACCGAAAGATCATGTGGATGTGGGCGAAGCCCTGCGCGGCCTGGACTTCGCCGCCGCGACCAAGATCGCCGGCAGCCGCTTCGTCCTCATGCGCGGCGAGGTCGCGCATCTTCACCGCGCCCTCGCGCAGTTCATGCTCGACACGCACACGCGCGAGCATGGCTACACCGAAATCTATACGCCATACATAGTGAACAGCGCGACCGCGTACGGCACCGGCCAGCTACCGAAGTTCGAGCAGGACCTTTTCGCCGTGGCGCACGGCGACGGCAAGTCGTACCTGCTGCCCACGGCGGAGGTTCCGGTCACCAACATCGTGCGCGACCAAATCGTCGACCTCAAAGACCTGCCGCTGAAGTTCGTGTGCCATTCGCCGTGCTTCCGCTCCGAGGCGGGTTCGTACGGCAAAGATACGCGCGGGATGATCCGCAACCACCAGTTCGACAAGGTCGAGCTCGTGCACATCGTGCACCCGGCGAAATCCTACGAAGCGCTGGAGGAGCTCACCGCACACGCCGAAACGATCCTGAAGAAGCTCGAGCTCCCTTATCGCGTCGTCGAGCTCTGTACCGCCGACATCGGCGCGGCCGCCGCCAAGACCTACGACCTGGAAGTGTGGCTGCCCGGACAGAACGCGTACCGCGAGATCAGCTCGTGCTCGAACTGCGAGGCGTACCAAGCGCGGCGCATGCAGGCGCGCTTTCGCAGCGAAAGCGGCAAGCCCGAGCTCGTACACACGCTGAACGGCTCGGGCCTCGCAGTGGGCCGCACGCTCGTTGCGATCCTCGAGAACTATCAGAACGCCGAAGGGTCTGTCACCGTGCCGGTCGCGCTACGCGGATACATGGGCGGCGCGGAGCGCATCGCGCCCGGCTGATAAAATCGCGCTTCGTTTTCGTTTCGACCTCGGAGAGATGCCGGAGTGGTCGAACGGGGCAGACTCGAAATCTGTTGTACGGCTTGCCGTACCGGGGGTTCGAATCCCTCTCTCTCCGCCAAACAGCTCAATGTCCGGCCCGAGCACATAGGTGACGGATTATTCCGAGGACATGGGTAACAGTAGAGGACACCATCAAGTTGCAGTCGGATATGGACGCCGGGCCTGCTGCGAGCCGGGCGGGTCTTGCTACTATGCCGCTTCCTTCAGCGGAGTCACCTCACGCTCGATCCGCTTGCGCGACTCGCGCTCGGCGACGTCCAGGTCGTAGCGGGCTTGCAGGTTCATCCAGAACTGCGCCTCCACGCCGAAGAATCGGCCAAGACGAAGCGCCGTATCCGCGGTCATGCCTCGGCTACCAGCGCAGATCTCGTCGATGCGACGCTGCGGTACGCCCGTCCCTTTAGCGACCTTGTACCTGGTCAGCTTCATGGGCTCGATGAATTCGCTAAGCAGGATCTCGCCCGGGTGGACCGGCGCGAGCCTTTTTCCGGTCGTTACGCTGGAAAGGTCGACGCTGCGCAGCTCGTCACGTTTGATGGCCATGTCCTGATTTCCTCAGTGGTAATCCACAATCTCCACGTCCCATGCGTGTCCGGCCTCCCAGCGAAAGCACACGCGCCATTGCTGATTGATGCGGATGCTGTGCTGGCCCTTCCGATCGCCCTTCAAGGCCTCGAGGTCCCTAGCCAGCAGCGCTGCGCGCGCCGAGCGACGCCGCGGGCCGGTCCTGCGCCCGAGCCTCTTTCGTGCCCATCAGAGCAAACACCTCGACACCCTGCGACTTGCCTTTGAGCTGCAAAGTGCCGACCGGCTCGAGCCAGAATTCGTCGTCGAGATGCGCGACCGTCGA
>DATIEU010000179.1:0-9519 GCA_035455565.1 Steroidobacteraceae bacterium
GGAAGCGGATCTTCCCGTTCGAGAAGTGACTACTTCTTCCGATCTTCCCAATCCTCCCAGTCGACCGGGTGCGTCTTGAGGTAGCTGTTCACCGCCTCGCCCAGCGTGGCGAAGAACTGGAAGCGCTCGAACAGACCGAAGCGCCGCAGCTTGTCCTTGACCGGATCCTTCATCTCGGCAAAGCACAACTCGACACCCGCCGCACGCAGCGAATCGTCGAGCTCGGCAAGAGCGTCCGCGGCGGTGACATCGACGCTGGTGACCGGCTCCGCCGCGACCACCAGCCATCGCACTGGAGTGGGCGCGTTCGCCGCAGCTGCCAGCGCGCGCGCGCTGAAGAGCTCGGCGTTGGCGAAGAAGAGCGGCGCATCCCAGCGAAGCATCACCAGCCCGGGTATCTGTCGCGCGTTGGGATAGCGCGTGATGTCGTGGTAGCCCTTGACGCTGTCGACGCGCCCGAGCACGGCCGAGTGCGGCCGCCACCCATCCCACAGGAATTCGAGCACGGCGATGACCAGGGCGATGGCAATGCCCGGAATCGCGCCGAACACCGCGACGCCGGCGAAACAGGCCATCGACAGCCAGAATTCCCAGCGCTGGATGCGGTAGATACGACGCAGGTCGGCGAACTCGAACAGGCCGATCGCCGCCGCAATGACGACGGCAGCCAGCGCCGTATTCGGCAGATGCCTCAGCAGGCCCGGCGCGAACAGCAGCAGTGCCGCAATCGTGATCGCACCGACGACGCCCGTCAGCTGTGTCTTCGAACCCGCAGCTTCAGCCACTGGCGTGCGCGACGAGCTGCTGCTGATCGGAAAACCCTGGAAGAAGCCACTGACCAGGTTTGCCAGGCCCAGGCCCACCATTTCCTGGTTCGAATCGACCGGCGTGCGAATGCGGGCCGCATACGCTCGGGAAAGCACGCTCGTGTCCGCGAAGGATATGAGGGCCACGGCGACGCCGCCCACCAGCACCGGCACGAGGTCGTCAAAGTGAATAAGCGGCAAAACCGGCTTGGGCAATCCGGCGGGCAGTACGCCCAGCACGGATACGCCGGCACGGGTCGCGAGGTCGAATGCTGCCACGACGACGGTCGCAGCGACGACGGCGATCAACAGACCAGGGATACGCTTGAAGCGCTTGAGCAGCAGGATCAGCGCGAGTGTGCCGCCACCGACGGCGGCTGCAGTGATGTTGGTGTGCCCGGCCAGCACGTTCTTGACGATCAACACGACCTGGCGAAGCGGTCCCTCGGCCTTGGCAGAGAAACCCAGGAGCTTGGGGATCTGGCTCAGCAGCACCGTGAGCGCGATGCCGTTCATGTAACCGTAGCGAATAGGCTTCGAGAGCAACTCGGTGATGAAGCCCAAACGGGCCAGACCGGCCGCGATACACACCGCACCGGAGACGATTGCCATCATTCCGGCCAACGCAACCGCGCGTTGCGGATCGCCGGCTGCGAGCGGAAATACCACCGCAAAGATCACCGGCGCGAGCGACGAGTCGGGTCCCAGTACGAGGATGCGGCTGGGGCCGAACACGGCGTAGACGAGCAGCGGCACGATCGTCGCGTACAAGCCGTAGATGCCCGGTAACCCGGAGGCCTCCGCATACGCGATGCCCACCGGCACGAGCATCGTCGTGAGCACTATGCCGGCCATGAGGTCGTAGCGAAGCCAGGCCGGTTCGTATTGACGCAGAACCTGCAGCCCGGGCAGCCAGCGCAACCAGCCCGAACGATTGGCAATCGTCGGACGCAGGATGCGCCCGGACTCGGGCGGTATGTTGACGGGACTCGACGTGCTCATGGTGGATCGATCTGATGGTAGGCCCATCGTCGCTGGCCAATCTATCGCAGCTCTTGGGAGTGCACCGTCACGTCGGAGGTTCACCTAGCACCAATGGTCAATGTTTGTGCCGTGCCGATCCCCGGATCATTGCCCACGTGGCGAACCGGCAGCGAGGGAGATTACATGCCAGCGCCGAATGGTCTGATGCTGAAGCAATAGACATGCCCACGCTGAATTCAGCGCCGCGAGCCGCCGTGCTCGTCGCACTGGTTACCGTTCTGCATACCGGTCTCGCGCAAGCGGACAGTTCTCGCCGAAGTGGCAGCTCATCGGCGACTTCGGCGTCGACTTCGAGGGCGGCTACTATGTAGTCTTCGGTCCGACCTATCGCTTCTAGTGGACGGAAGATGAAGACAGCATGGAAATGCAATGCGCTAACCAGGGAGGAACAGTGAACGAACTGCCGAATGAGGTGCGGGGTGCGGGCCGGTCGCGCCAGCTGACAGTCGCGTTGCTGGCGTGCGCATGCTTCGCGGCAGGTTGCGGCAAGAAGACGGCACAGCCACCACAGGAATCGGCCACCCACCCGCAAGTAGAAGCGCCAGCCCCGCCCGCGCCCGCCATCACTCAGGAATCTTGGGCACCGGACGCCCTCGAGGAGCTTCTTGCGCCCATCGCGCTCTATCCCGACCTGCTCGTGGGATGGATCCTCGCGGCGTCGGTGAATACCCAGGAAGTCCTCGATGCCGGCAATTGGCTCCTGCAGAACGAAGGCCTGCAGGGTCCGGCGCTGGAATCTGCTGCGCAACAGGCCGGTTTCGGCACCGCCATGCGCGCGCTGCTGCAGTTTCCGAGTGTCGTCGACATGCTATGTCAGCAGATCGACTGGACCCGCCAGGTCGGTGCGGCGTTCGCCTCGGATCAGCAAGCCGTGCTCGACGCGATCCAGCGCTTGCGGGCGCAGGCCGTGTCGCTCGGGAATTTCACCTCCACACCGCAACAGACGGTCGAGACCGTCGCTGAGAACGACCAGATCATCATCGAGGTGAAGCCGGCCGATCCCGAGGAAATCTACGTCCCGACCTACGATCCCGAGGTCATCTACTGGGACTACTACGGCACGGGGACCTACTACGGTGTTTATGGCGCGCGACTGATCGCGTTCGGCCTGGGTGTCATCATCGGCCATGCCATACACGACGCTTGCTGCTATCCGATCTGGAGCTATGGAGCGCTGTATGCCGGGCCGCGGCCGTTCTATCCGCCGGCGTACAGGTATCGGCCGGTTTATGGACCCGGCTTTCATCCGGCACGCGGTTACGTCAGCCCGCCCGGCTATCGCCACAGCTTCACCAACGTCAATCTCAACGTGAACCAGAGCATCGTCGCGAGCACCGAGCGTTACTACTCGCGCTTCGGCCAAAACCAGAATCTCCGTGGTGGTGAGGCACGAAGTCCGCTCGCTAATGCGAAGCCGGTAGACCGGCAGGCGCTGGCGCGACAAGCGATGGGGCCAACTGCGGCCGGCCAGAACCGCGCGAGCCAGGCCGCAGGCATGGATCGCGCTGATTCCTGGCGTGGCCAATCGACCTATGCGGGCCAGCGCGATGGCGCAGCGAATGAGGCCTTCAACCAGGCCGCAGCTGAAGCGGCTGCGTTCGCCAAGGCACGCCAGGCAGCCGCCCAGCGAAGCGCGGGGGATCTCGCTTCGGGGCCCCGCGCACCGCCTGAAAACCTGGGCGACATCCGCAGCGCACGGGTCGATCGCGGTTATGGCGATTCTGCGCGCGTCACGAGTCGCGATGTCGCCGTGACAACTCGCGATACCAGGCCCTCGCAGACCAACACCGTTTCGAGCGGCAGCTCCACACGCGACCGGGCTTTCTCGAGCGCAGACCGCGAACGAAATGGGTCGTTCGACCGCGCAGCCAGCGCGCGCGGCCACGCCAGTGCCGGTTCCAGACCGGCGCGCGCAGCGCGTGGCGGCCGTGGGCGATAGGAGAGCAGCGTGACGAGGCTTTTGGCGCTGGTAAACGCCGCACTCATTATTGCGGCCATGGCGGTGCTCGGCTGCGCCAGGCAGGACACGCAACAACCTTCGTTCGAGACGCCTGAAAGCGCGGTCGACGCCTTGGTGGCGGCAGCTGCAAAGCATGATGTCGCCGAGCTGCAGCGCCTCCTGGGGCCGGGAACCGAAGATTTGCTCGAATCGGGCGATGCGATTGCAGATCGCGCGGAGCGCGAGGGATTTCTCGAGCGCTATCGCATCCGTCATCGGCTCGTCGTTGGTGGTCCCGCCGATTTCGTCCTGCAGGTGGGCGCAGACAATTGGCCGCTACCGATCCCCCTGGTGCGCGAGGGGGACAAGTGGCGATTCGACGGCGCGACCGGTGCCGATGAGCTCGTCCTGCGCCGCATCGGAGCGAACGAGCTGCGGACCATCGACGTGATGCGTGGATTCGTGGTCGCCGAGCAGGACTATGCGGCAAAAGGTCATGACGGGGTCGCTGCCGGCGTCTATGCGAGCCGATTCAGGAGCACACCCGGCAAGCAGGATGGGCTTTTCTGGGAAGTGTCAGGGGACGAGCCGCCCAGTCCCGCGGGACCGTTCCTGGCGGCCGCGGCCGAGGAAGGCTACGCACTCGAAGGCGCGAACGAGGAGACTGGAAAGCGCACGCCGTATCACGGCTACGTCTATCGAATGCTCGTGGCGCAGGGACCGGCTGCGAATGGCGGCGCGCGCAATTACCTGGTGGAGGGCAAGCTCACGGGAGGCTTCGCCATGCTCGCGATCCCGGAGAGCTATGGGGTGAGTGGCATCACGTCCTTCATCGTCAACCAGGACGGTGTGGTCTGGCAGCGTGACCTGGGCGAAAACACGGCTCAGGTCGCGCAATCGATCCAGCGATTCGATCCAGACAGGAGCTGGACGCCAATCGCGCCGGAGCAGTCACAGGAACCGTGAACGAGGATCGCGCGGCGGGGTCTCACGCCGATGCGCTCAGTTTTGGAGGTTCAGGATGAACATTCAACCCGCCGATCTCCTGGTCCACTTCTCCAACATCCTGCTCCTCATCTCGTACTCGGTGCGAAACATCCTCTGGCTACGCTGGTTCGCGGTGGCCGCGGCCCTCACCAACATTCCTTACTTTCTCATCCAGGGAACGATTCTCTGGCCGCCCGTGATCTGGGCGATGGTGTTCACGGCGATCAATCTGTTTCAGATCGCACGCATCTATCTCGAGCGACGGCCCGTCATCCTGGCGCCGGACGAGCAGATGCTCTACGACCTCAGCTTCAAGACATTACGGCCGCGCGAATTCGTCTCGCTGCTGCTCGCAGGCCAGTGGAAGGATGCAGCGCCGGGCGAGCAACTGCTCGCTGAAGGCGAGCGCGTCTCATCAGTCTGCATTCCGATCAAGGGTTCCGTCGACGTCTTGCGACGGGGCGAGCGGCTCGGAAGGTTCCGCCCGGGAGACCTCGTTGGCACGGCCCTCGCGCTCACGGGCGAGCCGTCCTCTGTCGAGGCTCGGGTCAGCGAGGCTGCGCGCTACATGTGCTGGCCGCTTGCGAGCCTGCGGACATTCCTGGAGAAGCGACCGGAGTTGCGGGTGACCATTCAGGCGCTCGTGAATCGAGACCTCGCGCGCAAGCTCGAGAGAGTCGTGGCACCGTAAACCGATACGCCGCGCGCGCCTTGCACCAAAGGCCAATTCTGTTCCGGCGGCGCGTGTCGTACTTGATTGAACGATGAGAGCGTGCCTGCTGCTGCTCCTCGGCCTTTGCTGCATGTCATTGCAGGCCGCAGGACCCGAAGCCGATGAATCCGCCGCGCCGGCGAGCACCGAGGAGAGCTCCTGGAAGGAAAAATTTGTCGATCGGCAGGACGGCAAGTTCGACGCCAGTGCCTTTCTCGCCAGTGCTTACGGCTTCGTCCCCATTGGCTCGATCATCACCGATCCTGCCATCGGCTACGGCGGCGCACTGGGCCTCATTTTCATTCAACCCAACCAGGACCCGACGACGCATCAGACCATGCGGCCGAACCTGACGGCTGTTGGCGGCTTCGCCACTGAGAACGGCAGTTGGGGCGGCTTCAGCGGGCACTCGGGCCTGTGGCAGGGCGGGCGTCTGAAGACCCTGGCGGGTGCGTTCTACACCTCGCTCAACCTCGAATACTTCGGCCAGGGCGAGGCGCTTCAGGATGCGCCGCTCGAATACAACCTGCTCGCCTGGGGCACCATCGTACAAGCGGATCGCAAGATCGGTGACTCGTCGTTCTGGAGCGGGCTGCGATACGTGTTCGCCGATGCGACGGTGGAATTCGACTTCGGGAACATCGTGCCGGGTCTCGGCCCGCTGGACTACGGCCAGCGGATGAGTGGCCTGACGCCCATCCTGATCTACGATACTCGCGACAATTTCTTTACGCCGACGAGGGGAACCTACGCCGAAGGCAATCTGGCTGTGTTCAGCGAGGCCCTGGGTGGCGACGCCGACTTCCAGATCGCCACGCTCACGGGGATGTGGTACCGGCCGCTAGGACCAAAGCTCGCCTTCGGCATCAGGGGCGACTTCAGCGCAAGTTTCGACGATGTGCCCTTTTACCTGCGGCCTTACGTTCAATTGCGCGGCATTCAGTCATTGCAACTGCAGGGCGAGAATCTCGCGCAGGCGGAGGTCGAATTGCGCTGGCAACGGTGGGGCCGCTACAGTCTGGTAGCCTTCGCGGGGGGCGGGGTCGTGTGGAACGATCTCGACAACTTCGAGAATGAAAGAAGCACGGCTACTGGCGGTGTCGGGGTTCGCTACCTGTTGGCGCGCCTGTTCGGCCTGCACATGGGAATCGACATTGGGTTCGGTCCTGACGATCCGATCCTCTACATCCAGTTCGGCAGCGCCTGGTTCCGGCCGTAGGCTCGCCTGCGCCCGATTCGCCTCGTACCTGATCGCGGCGGTATTGGTCGCCGTGCTCGCCGGCTGCGGCATGATGTCCAGGCTCAGTGGCGCGGACAAGAAGGCAGAGGAAGAAGCGCGCAAGTACGCAGACCTGCAACTCGCAGTCATGCGGTTTGCCGACGAGTACTCCGGCCGCATCGCTGATCCAATCCTCGCGTTCAAGCGCGAGACGGAAGATGCCAGTGAACGACTCGCCGCGCAGAACTGGTTGCTCTCCCAGACCACGTCCGCTTACACGGTTGCGAGCGGTCCCAATCCCATCACCAACGCGCTCGACATGGTGGTGCTGGCGACCTTGAGTCGCATGGTGATGGAAGACACCTGGGTCGCCGAGAAGTACGGGGAGCGCGCCGTGCAGTTGCGCGATACCCACGTGAAACTCGAGCCCCGCGCCTGGGCACTGGTCAAGGACGTGCTGACAGAGGCCCAGCAACAGCGACTGAGAGAAGTCATCGACGACTGGCGCGCGCGCAACCCGCACGTGCGTGCGGTCGCCTTCATCCATTTTCACGACTTTGCCAAGTCCATCGGACAGCCGGGTCCTGGCGAGTCAGGACGGCCGGGAAGTCTCTTCGCAATGCTGGGACTCGATCCGCTGTCGAATCTCGATCCGGCGGTGCGCGAGATCACGCAGACCCGGCACCTCGCCGAGCGCGCGATCTTCTACATGCAGCGCGCGCCCAACCTGATCGACATGCAGATCGAGCGGCTGACCTATCAGTTCACGTCCATCCCCGAGACCAGGGCGTTGCTGGCGGACGTGCAGCGGGCATCGCTGGCGGCCGAGGCGGCTGGGAAGCTGGCTGGTGATCTGCCTGCGGTGATCGCGCGCGAGCGCCAGGCTGCGATTGCGCAGTTCACCGATGCCCTTTACGCGCAGGAATCGCAAATGCGCGAGCTCGCAGTCGCGCTGCGCGGCACGCTCGAGGCGGGCACGGCGACTTCTGATTCACTCAATGCCACGATCCGCTCGCTCGACGCGTTGATGAAGCGTTTCGAGAAGCCGGAGGGTGCTGAAGTCGCCGCCGAATCGGCGACGCCCAAGAAGCCGTTCGACATCGCGGATTACGCGCAGGCCGCGCGCGAGTTCTCGGCCACGGCGCGGGAGCTACAGACACTGGTCGCGACGATCGACGCCGGCACGCCGGGGCTCGCCAACCTGACGCAACGGGCCACGGGCGATGTCAAGGGCGTTATCGACCACCTGTTCTGGCGTTTGGTGCTGCTGGTCGTGATCGTGATCGTGCTCACGGTGATTGCGATCCTGGTGTATCGGCTCATAGCGCACCGGGTTCTTCCTGGTCATGCGCATGCCGTCGTGGTGGAGGAGAGGAAGCGCGCGTGAATGCAGCCATGAGCCGGCAGGACGTCGTCGATCAGGTAAAGGCCCTGCTCGGTGAGCGCCTGTCCACCTCACTGGCGATTCGCGAGAATCACGGCCGCGATATCGCGCACCCGGTCGCTCAACCGCCGGACGCCGTCGCTTTTCCGCTCACCACGGCCGAAGTCGTGTCGATCGCAAGGATCTGTCATGAGACGGGCACGCCGATCGTCGCCTTCGGCGTCGGAACGTCGCTCGAGGGCCATGTGCTCGCGCCGCGGGGCGGGATCTGCCTCGATTTCAGCCGCATGAACCAGGTGGTGACGGTCAACGAGCGCGACATGGACGTGACAGTGCAGGCCGGCGTGACGCGCGAGGACCTCAACCGGCACCTGCGCGACTGCGGTCTGTTCTTTCCGATCGACCCCGGTGCGAACGCCACGCTCGGTGGCATGAGCGCGACGCGTGCGTCGGGCACGAACGCCGTTCGCTACGGCACGATGCGCGAGAACGTCCTCGCGCTCGAAGTCGTGCTGGCAGACGGCTCGGTCATTCACACCGGAACACGCGCGCGCAAGTCGGCTGCCGGGTATGACCTGACGCGGCTGTTCGTCGGTTCAGAAGGCACTCTCGGGATCATCACGGAAGTGACGTTGCGGATTTACGGCCTTCCGGAAGCCATGTCGGCGGCGGTGTGCTCGTTCGATGAGCTGGGTGGTGCCGTCGATACCGTGATCGAGACCATCCAGCTCGGTATCCCGGTGGCGCGCATCGAATTGCTCGACGAGCTGATGATCCGCGCCGTCAACCAGTATTCGAAGCTCACGCTGCGCGAGTCGCCGACGCTCTTCCTCGAATTCCATGGTACGGAAGCGGCGGTGCAGGAGCAGGCCGCCACCGTTTCCGACATCGCGCAGGAGCATGGCGGGCATGATTTCGAATGGGCGCTCAAGCCCGAGGAGCGCACTCGTCTGTGGAAGGCGCGCCACGATGCGGCCTGGGCCGCTCTAGCGTTGCGGCCGGGCGCCACTTCCCTGGCCACTGACGTGTGCGTGCCGATCTCGCGCCTGACGGAATGCATCCTCGAAACGCGCCGCGATCTCGAGCAGTCCACGATCCCGGCGCCGATCGTCGGCCATGTCGGCGATGGCAATTTCCACCTCGTATTGCTCGTGAAGCGTGATGACCCTGCGGAAGTTGCGGAGGGCGATCGGCTCAATGAGCGGCTGGTCCGGCGTGCACTCGCCATGGGCGGCACGTGCACGGGCGAGCACGGCATCGGCATCGGCAAGCAGGCCTACCTCGCCGAGGAGCTGGGCGAGGCGGTCGACCTGATGCGCGACCTCAAGCGTTCGTTCGACCCCGAGAACCTGCTCAACCCCGGCAAGGTCGTCAACCTCCAGTGAGCGCTGAAAGGCGCCTCCGGCAGCTCGGCATCGACCTGGGGAC
>DATIEU010000180.1:0-4509 GCA_035455565.1 Steroidobacteraceae bacterium
AATGGACGCACCGTGAGGCTGCGGCCGTCGTCATAGGGTCCGTGCAGCGCCATCTCCGGCAACAACGTGATGCCATGGCCTGCGGCGACCATCTGCCGCAACGTCTCCAGGCTCGTGGCGCGGTAATCGCTCGACTCATGCACGTTGACACGCGCGCACACTTCGAGTGCCTGGTCCCGCAGGCAGTGACCATCTTCGAGCAGCAAAAGCGTCTGGCCGTCCAGGTCCGAGGGATGCAGCGACTTGCGCTGCGCGAGCGGATTAGCCGGGTTGACGGCGACGGAGAAAGGCTCATCGAACAGCACCCGCGATTCGAGCCCGCTGAGATCCACCGGCAGCGCCAGAATTCCGAGATCGATTGCACCCGCGTGTAGTCGCTCGAGGAGCACCGCCGTCTGGTGCTCGAACAGCAGGAGCTTGAGTCGCGGCAGCGCTTTGCGCAGGCGAGGCGCCACGCGTGGCAACAGGTAGGGGCCGATCGTCGGTATGAAGGCGACCTTGAGCGTTCCCGTCAGCGGATCGCTCGAATGCCGGGCCATGGAGACGATCTCGTCGCTCTCCTGAAGGATCCGCCGCGCGCGCGCCACCACCTGCTGGCCCGCTTCGGTGAGCGCGACGCGCCGCGGCTGGCGCTCGATGAGGCGCACGCCGAGGTAATCCTCGAGCTTCCGCAGCTGGGCGCTCAGCGTCGGCTGGCTCACGCAGGACTTGCGGGCCGCGCGGCCAAAGTGCCGTTCGTCCGCGAGCGCCACCAGATAACGCAGGTCCTTGAGCTTGAGATCGGCCATGGCTACTACCAATATACGACATCTATCGAAAGGATCGAAACAATTGATTGGATCACACGCCACGCCGCTGGCATTCTGCGCGCCATTCAAGAGAGCCCTGCGGGCTCAGGAGTTCAGGAATGCTGGGCATTGGACAGAAATTTCCGGAGTTCGCGTTGACGGGCGTCGTTTCGAGCGAGCTCGCGAGCGCTTTCAAACCGTTGACATCCGCGAGCTTCAAGGGCAAGTGGAAGATCGTGTTCTTCTGGCCGAAGGACTTCACCTTCGTGTGCCCGACCGAGATCGCCGGCTTCGGCAAGCTCAACAAGGAATTCGAGGCGCGTGACGCGCAGGTGCTCGGCGTGAGCACCGACTCGGAGTTCGTGCACCTCGCGTGGCGACGGGAGAAGGATGAGCTGCGCTCGCTGCCGTTCCCGATGCTCTCCGACATCAAGCGCGAGCTTTCGGGCGCGCTCGGCATCCTCGATCCGGATGCCGGGGTAGCGCAGCGGGCGACCTATATCGTCGACCCGCAAGGCATCATCCGCTTCGTGTACGTGACCGATCTCAACGTCGGTCGCAGCCCCGAGGAAGTCTTGCGGGTGCTCGACGGCCTGCAGACGGATGAGCTCTGCCCCTGCAACTGGCAGAAGGGCGAAGAGACGCTGAAAGCCGCCTGATCTTCCTTCCCGTCCGGCTCGCGCCCGCTCGACCGCGCCGCATCCCCCCGCGGACGCTCCGGCGGGTCGCGTGCTGGACCCGGAGAACCACGTGACACTCGATACACTGAAAGAATCGATCCCCGACTACGCGCGCGATCTCAAGCTCAATCTCGGCAGCGTGCTCTCAGCGCAAGGCTCGCCGGGCCTGACAGAGAAGCAGATCTGGTCGGTGGCGCTCGCCACCGCGATCGCGGCTCGTAATGTCGAATTCGCGCGCAGCATCGAAACGCTGGCTCACGACAAGCTCGACAGTGCGCATCTCAACGCAGCGCGCGCCGCGGCCGCCATCATGGGCATGAACAACGTGTACTACCGCTTCCTGCACCTCGTGGATGATCGCGAGTACCAGACGCTGCCCGCGCGCCTGCGCATGAACGTGATCGGCAATCCCGGCATCGCGCAGGACGATTTCGAGCTGTTGTCGCTCGCGGTCTCGGCGGTGAACGGTTGCGGGCTGTGCATCACGGCGCACGAACGCAAGCTCCGTGAACACGGCGTGAGCCGCGAGGCGATCCAGAGTGCGGTGCGCATCGCCTCCACGATTCATGCGGTCGCGGGCACGCTCGAGTTCGAGCGCGCCGCCTGACACCGCAAACGTCTGCATTCGGCGACATGTCCGCGCGCACGAGTTTGCGCGCAGGAGGGCTTGGCTATACTCGGCCCATGCCGGCTTCCAGCAAACGTCTATCGTCCGGCGCCGTGATCGTGCGCAAGACGCCGGATGGACCGCGCTTCCTGTTGCTGCGCGCATTCAATCATTGGGATTTTCCCAAGGGCCTGGTCGAAAACGGAGAAGATCCGATCGCGGCGGCGCTGCGCGAAGTCCGCGAGGAGACCACGCTCGCGGATCTGACTTTTCCCTGGGGCGACTTGCACGCGGAAACGGGGCCCTACAGCCGCGGCAAAGTGGCGCGTTACTACCTCGCACAGACGGCGACGGAGTCGATCAGCCTGCCCGTGAATCCGGACATTGGGCGACCTGAGCACAGCGAGTACCGGTGGGTCGACTACGCCACCGCCATGCGTTTGTGCTCAGCGCGTGTGCATCCGGTGCTGCAGTGGGCGGCCGGCGTCCTGCGGTTGTTCGACGCAGCATCTTCCTGATACCACCTCGAGCCGCCGCCGCGGTAGCCTGCGCGCTTGCCAGCAAGGGGGCCACCTGTATGTACCGTATTGTCTGGGAATACGACGCCGCACCCGATCGGGTGAAAGAGTTCGAGCGCGAATACGGCTCGTCAGGGAGGTGGGTCGACTTCTTCCGGCGCAGTGACGACCATGTGAGCACTGAGCTCTTTCGCAGCCTCGATTCGCCGACGCGTTTCATGACGCTCGATTGCTGGCGCACACGCGCAGGCTACGAGGCGTTCCGCAAGGCTCACGCGGAGGACTACAGCAGGATCGACGAGCAGTGCGCGCAACTCACTGCCCACGAGCGCATCCTGGGCATGGTCGACGACGGGAAATAACCGGGAGCGCTTTCAGACCACGCGTCCGCGCCGTCCGCCGCGCAGAAAGTCCTCGATGTTGGCCGCCATTTCATCGAGCGCGCGCTGTCGCGACTCGCGCGCGGCCCATGCCGTGTGCGGCGTGAGGATGAGGTTCGGGATGCCCGCGGCGAGCAGCGGGCTGCCATCGCGCGGCGGTTCCTGCGGCAACACGTCGATGGCGGCACCGCCGATGCGGTTCTCACGCAAAGCCTGGGCGAGAGCATGTACGTCTATGAGTGCGCCACGCGCCGTATTGATCAGCACGGCATCGCGCTTCATGAGACCAAGCTCGCGCGCCCCGATCAGGCCCGCAGTGGCGGGTGTCAGTGGACAGTGCAGGCTCAACACATCGGCTCGCGGCAGGAGCTCGTGCAGGTCGAGACGGGCCGGCTGGCGCTCGCCCCCGGGACGATTGGCGATCTCGACTTTCATACCGAAGGCCTCGGCCGTGCGCGCCACGCCGCGACCGAGCACGCCGTAACCCACGATGCCGAGCACGCGTCCCGTCAGCTCGCGAATCGGCTGGCGCAGCATGGTGAATTGCGGGCTCGTGGCCCACTCTTCGCGCGCCAGGCGCTCGTACTCGCGCAGTCCGTGCGTCAATGAGAGCAGCACTGCGAATACATGCTGAACGACCGAAGGCGTGCAGTAATCGCGGATGTTGCAGACGCCGATGCCGAGTCGGCGCGCGGTTTCCAGGTCGACATTATTGGTGCCGGTCGCTGCAAGCACGATCAGCTTGAGCGCCGGATTGCCCGCCATTGCCGCCTCGTCCATGACCAGCTTGTTGATCAGCACGATGGCTGCGCCGCGCGTGCGCTCCACGATGTCCTCGGCGCGCGTCACGTCGAAGAGTTGCAGACCGGTCAGCAGGCGTTGCAGCCGCGCGAGATCGAGGTCGCCGCCGCTCACGGTCGCGAAGTCGAGGAATACCGCTTTCATTCGTAGCGCTTATACCCGATCCCGATCGGCGCGGTCACCGGTCGCAGATCGGGTAACCTTGTGCGCGTCCGCTTCGACCCCACCTCCACTGTGGAGTGCCGATGTCCGTTGTTTCATCCAACGCGAAAGTTGTGCTCGTGGGTGCCGGATTCGCCGGCCTGAATGCCGCCAAGATGCTCGGCAATCGCAGCGGCATCGACGTCACGGTGCTCGACCGGCTCAACCACCATGTGTTTCAGCCCTTGCTCTACCAGGTGGCAATGGCGGCGCTCAGCCCGGCGGACATCGCAGCGCCGATCCGCAGCATCCTGCATCGCAAGCGTAACGTGCGCGTGCTGCAGGCGACCGTGCAGTCGGTCGATCTCGCCGCGCGGCGGGTGATCTGTGATTGCGGCGAGTTCGACTACGACTACCTGATGCTGGCCTGCGGAGCAACGCACGCGTACTTCGGACACGAGGAATGGGAGTGCCACGCGCCCGGGCTCAAGAGCCTGTCGCAGGCCACCGAGATTCGCCGCCGCGTACTGAGCGCGTTCGAGGAAGCCGAGCGCGAAACCGACCGTGCGCGCCAGGAATGGCTGCTCACCTTCG
>DATIEU010000181.1:0-5215 GCA_035455565.1 Steroidobacteraceae bacterium
CGCCGCGAGCTTTTCTTCCACCAGCTGATTGGCGATCCGTGCGGCCACGACATCCTCCGGGCACGTGCACAGCACCAAAATGTACTTTTCTGTCATGCAGTTATAGCCCTTCGGGACCGCTCAAGCGGACGCGAGGATACCGGTCGCCCGGGGCAAAGTCATGTGCGGGGTCGATGCTTACGGCTTGAATTTAAAGGGCTCGCCGCTATTATTAGCAGCCACTTTGGGGGAGTGCTAACAGCATCCCCGGCAACGTAAGTCAAATCCATTTAGAAGAGGAGCCAAGGACCATGAAGATCAGACCGCTTCATGATCGTGTGATCGTCAAGCGCCTGGAAGAAGAGCGTACCTCTCCAGGCGGCATCGTGATTCCTGACACCGCGACCGAGAAGCCGATCCAGGGAAAGGTCATTGCCGTTGGCAAGGGCAAAATTCTCGAGGACGGCAACGTTCGTCCGCTCGACGTCAAGGTCGGCGACAAGATCCTGTTCGGCAAGTACAGCGGAACGGAAGTGAAGGTCGACGGCGACGATTTACTGGTCATGCGTGAAGAGGACGTCATGGCCATCATCGAGGGCAAGTAAGCCACTCGGTGAACCTGACACTCATCAAGAATTCAGAGGACCACAGCAATGGCAGCGAAAGAAGTCAGATTCAGCGATGACGCCCGGCAGAAGATGTTCAAGGGCGTCAACGTCCTCGCGAACGCCGTCAAGGCGACGCTGGGACCCAAGGGGCGCAATGCGGTGCTCGAAAAGAGCTTCGGCGCGCCGACCGTGACGAAGGACGGCGTGTCCGTCGCCAAGGAAGTCGAGCTCAAGGACAAGTTCGAGAACATGGGCGCGCAGATGGTGAAGGAAGTTGCGTCCAATACCTCGGATGAAGCCGGTGACGGCACGACGACCGCGACGGTGCTCGCCCAGGCAATCATCCGCGAAGGTCTCAAGGCCGTGGCCTCGGGCATCAACCCGATGGACCTGAAGCGCGGCATTGACAAGGCCGTGGACACGGCGGTCGAGGAGCTCAAGAAGCTCTCCAAGCCCTGCAAGGACGCCAAGGCGATCGCGCAGGTCGGCACGATTTCCGCCAACGCGGACGAGGCGATCGGCAAGACCATCGCGGACGCGATGGATAAGGTCGGCAAGGAAGGCGTGATCACGGTGGAAGAGGGCTCGGGTCTCGAGAACGAGCTCGAGGTAGTCGAGGGCATGCAGTTCGACCGCGGGTATCTCTCACCCTATTTCATCAACAACCAGCAGAACCAGACCTCCGAGCTCGAGAATCCGTTCATTCTTCTCTACGACAAGAAGATCTCGAACATCCGCGAGCTCCTGCCGCTGCTCGAGGGCGTGGCCAAGTCCGGCCGTCCGCTCCTCGTGATCGCGGAGGATGTCGAGGGTGAAGCGCTCGCGACGCTGGTGGTCAATACCATTCGCGGCATCATCAAGGTCTCGGCCGTCAAGGCGCCGGGCTTCGGTGACCGCCGCAAGGCCATGCTCCAGGACATCGCGATCCTGACGGGTGGTCAGGTGATCTCCGACGAAGTCGGTCTCTCGCTCGAGAAGGCCACTCTCAACGACCTCGGCGAGTCCAAGAAGATCTCGGTCGAGAAGGAGAACACCACCATCATCGGCGGCGCTGGCAAGACCTCCGACATCAAGGCGCGCATCGCCCAGATCCGCCAGCAGGCGGAAGAGGCCACCTCCGACTACGACAAGGAGAAGCTGCAGGAGCGCGTTGCCAAGCTCTCCGGCGGTGTCGCCGTGATCAAGGTCGGTGCGGCCACCGAGATCGAGATGAAGGAAAAGAAGGCACGCGTCGAGGACGCGCTGCACGCCACCCGTGCGGCCGTCGAGGAAGGCGTGGTGCCGGGCGGCGGCGTGGCGCTGATCCGCGTGCAGAAGGCGGTCGAGAAGCTCGAGGGTGCGAATGCCGATCAGACGGTCGGCATCAAGATCCTGTCGCGCGCCATCGAGGAGCCCCTGCGCCAGATCGTCGAGAACGCCGGCGAAGACGGTGCGGTGGTGCTCAACAAGGTCAAGGAAGGCAAGGGCAACTACGGCTACAACGCGCAGACCGGCGACTTCGGCGACCTGGTGGACATGGGTATTCTCGATCCCACCAAGGTCACGCGCCTGGCGCTGCAGAACGCCGCTTCCGTGGCAGGGCTCCTGCTCACCACCGAAGTGATGGTGGCCGAGGCACCGAAGGAAGAGGAACACACTCACGGCGGTCCTCCGGGCGGCATGGGTGGCATGGATATGTAGGGCCCGGCCCAAGTTTCGCGAAGATGCGAACGAGAAAAGCCCCGCTTCGGCGGGGCTTTTCTTTTTAGAATCGAGTTCATGACCGAACGGCTCGTCCTGCCGCTCGACGATCTGCCCGCGGCCTTGCGCCCGCAGGTGGAGCTCGCGCTCGCCGCAATCCAGGACAATGCCGGGGCGGTCCAGGCGCTTGCGCAGGCGAGCGAGACGGTACGTGGGTCGTTGCCTCGCATGCTCGCCTGCAGCGAGTTCATTGCGAACAGTTGCACGCGCGACCCGAACGTCCTGCCCACATTGCTGGCGCGCGACCTGGTAGCGCCGCGCTTTCCCGAAGAGAGTGCCAGCCGCGTCCAGGACCTGATCGCGCTGGCGCCAAGCGAGGCCGAGCTGATGCACCAGATGCGCGCCTGGCGGCGGCGCGAAATGGTGCGTATTGCCTGGCGGGACCTGGCGGGGTGGGCTCAGACGGAGGAGACGCTGCAGGATCTCAGTGCGCTCGCGGATGCGGAGGTCTCGGTGGCGCATGCGGCCGCGTGGCGGCCCCTGATCGAGCGTTACGGCGTGCCGCGCTCGGCGACCGGCGACGAGCAACGCCTCATCGTGCTGGCAATGGGCAAGCTCGGGGGTGCCGAGCTCAACTTCTCCTCCGATATCGACCTGGTGTTCCTCTTCCCCGAGACGGGCGAGACGGATGGGCGGCGCGCGATCAGCAACGACGAATTTTTCACGCGCCTGGCGCGCCAGTTGATCCGTCTGCTGGATGCCGTGACGCCCGAAGGCTTCGTGTATCGGGTGGACACGCGGCTACGGCCGTTTGGTGATTCCGGAGCGTTGGTGGCGAGCTTCGCCGCGTTCGAGAACTACCTGCAACAGCACGGGCGTGATTGGGAGCGCTACGCCTACGTCAAGGCGCGCGCGCTCACCGCCGCCGCTACCTACGAGACGCTGTTTCGCGACGTGGTGCGACCGTTCGTCTTCCGGCGCTATCTCGACTTCGGCGTGTTCGAGTCGCTGCGGGACATGAAGGATCTGATCGCGCGCGACGTGGCCCGCCGTGAGCTAACGGACAACATCAAGCTGGGCCCCGGCGGCATCCGCGAGATCGAATTCATCGTGCAGGTGTTCCAGCTCCTGCGCGGCGGCAGCGATCAACGCCTGCAGTCGCCTTCCCTGCTCGGCGTGCTGCCGCTGCTCGCGGGGCAGAAGCTCCTGCCGACCGCAGTCGTGCAGCAGCTGCGCTCGAGCTACGTATACCTGCGGCAGCTGGAAAACCGCCTGCAGATGCTCAACGACGAGCAGACGCATTCGCTCCCCGAGGATGAGCTCAGCCGGGCGCGGCTCGCCCTCGCCATGAGCAAGGAGTCGTGGGAGGCGCTGTGTGCAGAGCTCGAGGGACATCGTGAGCAGGTCACACGGCACTTTCAGTCGGTGGTTCTTGCGCCCGCTACGTCCGACTCCGCGGCCGCACCGCTCGACCTCGAGACGTTATGGGGCAGCGAACAGCCACAGGAGATGCTGCGGCAGGCCGTCGCCCGTGCCGGATTGCAGCCGGCGGATGAGCTTGCCGCGCTGTTGGCGGAGTGGCGCTCGGGCTCGGTCGTGCAACGCCTCGATGAAGTGGCACGCCGGCGCCTGCAAGCGCTCGTACCGAAGATCCTGGGGCAGCTCCGCGCGAGCGCTGCTCCCCACAGCGCGTTGCGCCGCGTGTTGCGCGTGCTGGAGTCGATTGGCGCGCGCAGCGCCTATCTCGCACTGCTCAACGAGAATGCCCCAGCGCTCGCGCGCCTGATGGCGATCTGCGAGCGCAGCGATTTCCTGACCGCACAGATTGCGGCGTTCCCGCTGCTGCTCGATGAGCTGATTGACGAGCGGGTGCTCGAAGAGCTTCCCAGCCGCGAGCAGTTCGCGGAAGAACTTGCGGCGCGTCTGAAAAACGCACCGGAATCGGATCCGGAACGACAGGTCGAAGCGCTGCGGCAGTTTCAGCGCGCGGCCACGTTCCGCGTGGCGCTGGCCGATCTCGCCGGCCGGCTGCCGCTGATGCGCGTCAGCGACCGCCTCACGGACATTGCGGAATTGATCCTCGAACAGGCACTCGCGCTCGCCTGGCAGCAAATGACGCAACTCTATGGCACGCCGCTGTGCGGGTCAGCGGGGGAGTTGCGACGCGCAGGAATCGCGGTCGTTGCCTATGGCAAGCTCGGCGGGATCGAGCTTGGCTATACGTCCGATCTCGATCTCGTGTTCCTGCACGATTCACGCGGCGAGGTGCAGCGCACCGACGGCGCGAAGCCGCTCGACAACGGCGTTTTCTTCCTGCGCCTCGGCCAGCGCATCGTGCACCTGCTCACCATGCATTCGGCGGCCGGGCGGCTGTACGAGGTCGACATGCGCCTGCGGCCGAGCGGCAAGGGCGGGCTGATGGTGACCGAGGTGAGCGCCTTTCACGCCTACCAGAAGAACGAGGCCTGGACGTGGGAACACCAGGCGCTGCTGCGCGCCCGGGCGGTGGCGGGAGAGGAGCGGATCTGCCGTGCCTTCGGCGATATCCGCTTCGACGTGCTGCGGCACTCCGTGCGCCGCGACACGCTGCGCGAGGAAGTGCGCAAGATGCGCGAGCGCATGCGCGCCGAGCTCAGCAAGTCGAAGCCGGGCGAGTTCGATATCAAGCAGGATCCCGGCGGCATCGCCGACATCGAGTTCCTGGCGCAGTACTGGGCGCTCAAGTGGGCGGATCGCTACGGTGCGCTCGTGATGTTTTCCGACACGATCCGCCAGCTCGAGTCGGTCGCCTCCGCCGACCTCGTGCCGCAGGCCACGGTCGACGTGCTCACCCGCATCTATCGCGAGTACCGCAGGGTCATCCATCACCGCTCGCTCGAGAGCGAGGAGAATGTCGTGGAGGAGCAGGCATTCGCGGTTCAGCGCGGGCAGGTGAGTGGCATCTGGAA
>DATIEU010000182.1:0-3388 GCA_035455565.1 Steroidobacteraceae bacterium
AGCGGCGTCACCAACGTGCGGCGCCGCGGCGCGAAGAAGGAGACGCCTGAAGAGGACGCGCTCAACGGCATGTGGCGCATGGCGGATTTCATGCGCGCCCCCAACCTCGCCGCGCTCGCGGGATGGGAGAAAGGCACGCCAGGCATCATGATGCTCGCGCCGATCGTCGCGCGGCGCATGGCAGAGCTCGGCTGGACCCAGAATTCGGTCCGCGAATTCCTGTGGGAGAACTCGAAGATCCCGATGGCGCACATGCGGCGGGCGGGCGCCCCGGCGTGGATCGAGATCGACGCCAATCCGGTGACGCGCGCGAGCATCAACCTCGACCCTTGGCCGATCTGCCAGAAGCCCGACAACATCGTGCTCGTCGTCGCCGGCGGCGGCCATCCGACCCACAGCTACTGGCTGCAGGCGCACTCCCCGACGGTGGAAGGCCGCGTCATCCGCGTGCCGGAGACTTTCGACCGGCTGCTCGCCGACGCCGACCGGGATCTCGCGGGCCGCGCCTGAATCAGCCGAAGTGGCCGATGCCGCGCGCCATGAGCACGGCGAGCAGCAGGAGCAGCGCGACCAGCGACAGCTCCCAGTGTATGACCCTGCCGATCGTGTTCAGCTTGCCCGCGTCCACCGCCGGAATCTGTCCCTGCCGCAGGGACTTCCTCCACGACAGGAACTCGCGCGTCGGATATATCGACAGCAGCCCGATGGCCGCGAACAGCGCCAGCTTCCCGAGGAACGGCGCGGAGTGGAAGTAATAGGCGGCGCCCTTCTCGAAACAGAACACACGCAGCAGGCCGGCGACGAGCAGCACGACCGACGACAGGCCGTACGCGGCGTCGAAACGCAGGATCCTGCGCGCGCTGTCCAGCGTGAGCGGCCCCCTGACCAGGACGAGCTCGGCGGTCAGCGCGGCGACCAGCGCGAACGCCGCGAGGTGGTGCAGAAACGCGAATAACGGGCTCACGACTCAGTCTCGTAGCAGATTCTCGATGTGCTGGGCCTGCGACAGGAGCTCGCGAAGCCTCCTGGTCTTGAATTGTGACCACTCCCGGAGCCAGGCTGCCTCGACCAGGCGATGCTCGACCAGCAAGCGCAGCGCGATCAGGTCGGTTCCGTAGGACCCCGAGCCCGTCGCGAGCGCTTGAAGCTGGAGCTTCAATTCCTCTATCGCTTCGGCGGGCCACCTGGTAACCACGTACATCACGACAAAGTACTTCAGCCCGTCGTGTCGAGAGGCTAGCGCTTTCTGTACCACCGGCACCGCTTTGGCACCGAGCGAGACAAAGAACTCCCGCACGACCAACTCAACTGGCGATCCGTTTGACTTGAGCCAGTCCAGCATGTACGGCAGGACAGGCTCGACTACCGGATAACCAAGCGCCACCAATGCCCGGGCACCCTCGGCGTCGTCCTTGTCGCGAGGCAGCAGCCGCTTGAGCGACTTCGCATCCATTGAAGCTCTAACGCGCACGAATGTCAGCCAGCAGCGCGATCAAGGTAATCCACGAGGGCCGTGGCTCCAATGAAGACTGCGCTCCCGAGCGCGCTCGTAAGAAAGGCGAGCCCGATGGCAAGCCAATGTATGGGCCGATCGCCTGAGCCGTTGGTGTCGTCGGTCTCCTGGAGATCGTCCTCCAGGCCGAGCACGAAGAGCATTCCGAGCCCTGCGAGCGAGAAGAGCACGAAGATCCAGTGGTAGTACGGCGGGCGCGGGATGAGCGCTCCGGGGTCGTACACCAATATGACGGCGAGGGCGCCAAGGCCGACGGCGATGAAGATGGCCGCAATGTTCAGGCGCGCTCGCTAATAAGTCACGCAATCAATAGCTGGTGGGCCAGTTGGCGAGCCGGTGATCGCCGACGCCGTTCTTCAGCCGCTTGCGGTGCACCTGCAGCATCCGGATGAGGAAGTCGCGCGTGTCGCGGGGGTCGATCACGTGCTGCGCTTCGTAGAGGCGCGCAAGCTCCCACGGCGTGGTGTCGCGCTCGACCTCGGCGGCGAGCTGCTTGAAGCGCTCCGGATCGTCCTGCTCCTTCATTCCGAAGAGCACGTTCACTGAAGCGCGCGTGTCCATGAAGCCGAGATCGGCGGAGGGCCAGCACGCGAGCTCGTCGGTGTTGCGGCCCCCGCCCATGTTGATGAAGGCCTGGCCGTAGCTCTTCCTCAGGATGATCGTGACGCGCGGCACGGTCACGAGCGAAAGCGCATTCATCCAGTTGATGACTTTGCCCGGCATGCCGCGGATCTCCCCTTCGACGCCGATGAGAAAGCCCGGCACGTCCACCAGGAAGACGATGGGGATGTTGAAGGAGTCGCACAGCACCATGAAGCTCGTCGCTTTCTGGCAGGCGTCCGCGTCGAGCGCGCCGCCCTTGAACATCGGGTTGTTGGCGATGAAGCCGACGCTCCTGCCGTCGAGGCGCGCGAGCACAGTGGCGACCGACCGCCCGAAGCGCTCCTTCAGCTCGAAGCTCGTCCCCGTGTCCGCGACCGCCGCGATGACCTTACGCACGTCGTACACCTTGTTGCGCGCCTCCGGCACGATCTCGAGCATCTTGCGGCACGCCTCGCCGGAGCCGGCCGGCACAGGTTGCACGGGCGGAGCCTCCCTGTTGTGCGCCGGCATATAGGAGAGAAATTTCTTGATCGCGTCCAGCGCCTGCTCGTCCGTTTCCACCGCCATATCGGCGAGGCCCGAGACACCGGTGAGCAGCTTCCAGCCGCCGAGCTCCTCGGGCTCGATAGGTTTGCCGATGGCAATCGAGGTGACGCCCGGGCTCGCGATCGCCATCACCGAGCCCTTGCGCATTACGACGAAGTCCGACATCGCGGCATACCAGGTCGATGAGCCGTAGCACTGGCCGAGCAGCGCGGACGCCCAGGGCGCCTCGCGCAGGCGCTGGTACTCGGTCGGATCCTGCGCGAGGATGGCGCGGCCGGAGGCGCCCATGCGGTCGGGCATGCGCGCGCCGGAGGACTCGCCCAGGAAGACGAGCGGCATGCCGTAGCGGCATGCGGCCTGCTTCACGTGCCGGATCTTCTTCATGTTGACGACGCTGCTCGATGCGCCGAGCACGGTGAAATCGTTGGAGACGATCGCGACCTCGCGCCCCGCGATCCGCGCGAAGCCCGCGACCTTGCCGTCGGCGGGGGTCTTGTGCCGCACCTCGGGGCGGATGCTGCGGGCGTGGCGTCCCGATTCCGCGAAGCTGCCGGGATCAACGAGATGGTCGATGCGCTCGCGGGCGTTCAGCACGCCCTGCCGCTTGCGCTCGGCGAGCTTTTCCGCGCCGCCCATCGCGAGGGCTTCGGCGGTTTTCTCCTCCAGCTGCTTCAGGACGTCTCTAGCCGACACGATATCCACTCCCACCACCCCGGCACCTTCGGT
>DATIEU010000183.1:0-2244 GCA_035455565.1 Steroidobacteraceae bacterium
TCCCTGCAAGCGCTCGGTGGAGCGGCGGCGGGGAGCGTGTCGTTCCTGGTCGCGCTCGGCGCGATCCTCATTACGCTGCACGCACTGATCCTGCACACGCTGCCCGGGCGGCGCACGGCTCCCGTGGTAGCTGCCGCGCTCTTCGTGCTGGCGGCGATCATTGCCTACTTCGGCAATACCTATGGCGCGTATTTCGACGCCGCCATGATGCGCAACATCTTCGACAGCGATCGGTCGGAGATGCGGGACTTGCTCAAGGGCCAATTCTTCGCGCACCTGGCGTTATGGGGCGTTCTCCCCGCGAGCATTGCCGCACGCGTGCTCTTGCCGGCGCAGAGCTGGTCCATGCGCTGGCGACGCAACACGGGTATAGGGCTGGTGGGACTGGCGCTGGTGGCAGCGCTGGCACTGGGATTCTCGGCGCACTTGGCGTCGTTTCTGCGCGAGCACAAGCCGCTTCGCTATCTCATCAATCCCGCCAACGTGATCTACGGCGCGGCGCACTACGCGTGGCGGAGCGCCGGGGACGCGCAGGCGTTCGAGGACACCGAGGGGCGCATCGTGCCCGTCGCGGGCGCCCGTGGCGCAAGGCCCCTGTTGGTATTCCTGGTCATTGGTGAGACGGCACGGGCCGCGAATTTCGAACTGGATGGGTATGCGCGCCACACCAACCCGCGGCTGCGACGCATGGGCAATGTGCTGTTCTTCCGCGATGTGCACTCCTGCGGCACGTCGACGGCAACGTCGGTGCCGTGCATGTTCTCCCATCTCGGCCGCAGTGACTTCGACGTCGACGCGGCGAGCTCGCGCTCCAATCTCCTCGATGCGGTCGGACGGGGCGGCGTCAGCATCCAGTGGCGCGAGAACAATAGCGGTTGCAAGCACGTTTGCGATCGCGTGGTGCACGTCGACTTCGTTGGCGGCGGGCATGGCGATTGCACCCGCGCGCATTGCTTCGACTCGGTCATGCTCCAGGGATTGCGCGAGCAATTGCGCGATAAGCCGAAGAATGCGTTGATCGTGTTCCACCAGGCGGGCAGTCACGGTCCGGCGTATGCCGAGCGCTATCCGCCGCAGTTCGAGACTTTCACCCCGGTGTGCCGCTCGGCCGATCTCGGCCGCTGCGCGCGCGCGGCGGTGGTGAACGCCTACGACAATACGATCCTGTACACCGACCATGTGCTCGCCGAAAGCATCGAGCTCCTGAAATCGCTCGGAGCGCAATACGACAGCCTGCTGATCTATGTCTCGGACCACGGCGAATCGTTGGGGGAGCACGGCCTCTACCTGCACTCGGCGCCTTACTTCATCGCTCCCGAGGAACAGATCCACGTGCCATTGGTGATGTGGATGTCGGAGGGCTATCGCACGCGATCGAAGACCAATCTCGCGTGCCTGCGGGCGCGCACCAGCCAGCCCGCGACTCACGACGACGTGTACCACACCGTGCTCGGCGCACTCGGCCTGCGCAGCGACATCTATCGCCGCGATCTCGATCTGCTCGCGACGTGCCGCGCGCAGTGGTGACCCAGGGTCGCGGGCGGGTGACACATGAGCTTTCATTCTCGGCCACAGCCGCGACGTCTCCACGCACTACTCGTGCTGCTGACGACGGGCATGGCAGTCGGCACCGGACTCGTCGTTGCGACACCGGCTTCCGGCACGGTGCTCCCGAGCATTGGCGCGCGCACCGCCGAGCAGAGCGCCGCACGCCCGCCGTGGATCCCGAGTGACGCGGAGCTCGAGCGCTCCGGCGCGACGATCGGCGAAGTCGTCATCGTCCCCGAGGACGTGTTCGACACGGACGATTCCAATGACGACGCGACACTGTTTCGCGTCGTAAACCACCTGCACATCAGCACGCGCCCCGAGACCATCGAGTCGCAGCTGCTGTTTACGAGTGGCCAGGCGTATTCCGGGCACGCGCTCGCAGAATCCGAGCGCATCCTGCGCTCTTCGCGCTACCTGTATGACGCGAGCATCCGGCCGGTCAGCTACCACGACGGCGTCGTCGATGTAGAAGTGCGCAGCCGCGATGTCTGGACGCTGACACCCGGATTCTCTTTCGGGCGAAGCGGTGGCAAGAACACCGCCTCTCTCGAGCTCGAGGAGCTCAATCTGTTCGGCCGGGGCACGCAGCTCAGCGTCGGCGCGGTTTCCGGCGTGGATCGCGACTCGAAATCGATCATCTATCGGGACCGGCAGCTTTTCGACAGCTGGTGGGGCCTGTCGATGGAGCTGAGC
>DATIEU010000184.1:0-5164 GCA_035455565.1 Steroidobacteraceae bacterium
CAAAACCTTCGCGATGGTCGAGAAAGGGCCTCAGGGCGAGGTGGGCTGCACGTACGCGATGCACTCGACTTCGACGCGCGCGCCGTTTGCGAGGCCACTCGCCCCCAACGCACTGCGTGCGGGATAAGGCGGCTTGAAGAATTCCGTGTATACCTCGTTGAAGGTGGCCCATTCGCCGATATCCGCGAGGAACACGGTGCACTTCACCACGTCGCTGAGGGATGCCCCATTGTCTTCAAGAACTCGTTGAATGTGCTTCAGGGCCTGACGCGCTTCGGGCTTGATGCCGCCGGTCACGGGCTTGCCCGTTGCCGGGTCATCGCCGATCTGTCCCGCGAGGAAGATGAAGCCGCCGATGCGCACCGCATCGGAAAACGGCGGGCCGCGCTTCAAAGACTCGGGCGAGTTGAGAAATTCCGGGCGGACACCCGAGTTCGACGCCTGCTGCGCACAGGCCGCGAGCAGCGCCAGCGCCGCTACTACGATTACGATGCGCGAATCCATGGTAGTTACCCCGAGAGAAGACTACTCGATCGCCTTGATCGCCTGTATCAACTGGCTGGCGGCCGCCTGGCCATCACCGTACAGCATGCGCGTGTGGTCGAGATAGAAGAGCGCATTCTCGATGCCTGAGAAGCCCTGCCCCTGGCCGCGCTTGATCACGACCACGTTCTTCGCCTTGTCGGCGTTGAGAATCGGCATGCCGTAGATCGGGCTCGACCGGTCGTTGCGCGCCACCGGGTTCACCACGTCGTTGGCGCCGATGATCAGCGCCACGTCCGCGGTTTCGAATTCCGCGTTGATCTCGTCGAGATCGGCGATCAGGTCATAGGGGACGCCGGCTTCCGCGAGCAGCACGTTCATGTGGCCCGGCATGCGGCCCGCCACCGGGTGGATCGCAAAGCGCACCGTGACGCCACGCTCGATCAGGAGCTGGCAGAGCTCCCACACCTTGTGCTGCGCTTGTGCGACCGCCATGCCGTAACCGGGCACGACGATGACCTTCTGTGCGAACGCCATCATCACGCCCACGTCCGCGGCCTCGATGGGTTTGAGACTGCCCTGCACTTCGCCCCCCGTGGCTGCAGCGCCTTCACCGAAGCCGCTGAAGAGCACGTTGCCGAGCGAACGGTTCATGGCCCTGGCCATCAACTGCGTGAGCAGCGTGCCGGCCGACCCCACCACCGTGCCCGCGATGATCATCGCGGCGTTGTTGAGCACGAAGCCCTCGAAGCCCACGGCGAGACCGGTGAGTGCGTTGTAGAGCGAGATCACTACCGGCATGTCGGCGCCGCCGATCGGCAACGTCATGGTGACGCCGAGAATCAGCGCCAGCACGAAGAACGCGACGATGACCTGCATGGAGGAATCGAAACCGAGCGCGATCGAGGCACCGGCGAGCAGTGCTCCCGCGAGGATCAGCAGGTTCAGCACCTGCTGGCCGCGGAAGCGGAGGCTGCGCTTGATCAGCCCCTGCAGTTTGCCGAACGCGATCAGGCTGCCGCTGAACGAGACCGCGCCGATGATGCCGCCGAGCACCGCCAGGCTCACGGTGGTGATTGCATGCGTTTCGCCGCGGAAGAGCTCGACTGCGGCGATGGCTGCCGCGGCGCCGCCGCCCATGCCGTTATAGAGCGCGATCATCTGCGGCATGTCGGTCATCGCCACGCGCTTGCCGGTCCACCAGGCCGCGACGCCGCCGATCAGGATCGCGGTCACGATCAGGAAATAGTTGCCGGCGATCTGCGGCGCGAGGAAGGTGACGAGCGTCGCGACCAGCATGCCCCAGCCGGCCCAGATCACGCCGCTGCGGGCCGTGACCGGCGAGCTCATGCGCTTCAGGCCCATGATGAAGAGGAACGCCGTCACCAGATAGCTCGCGTTCACCAGCAAAGCGGCGACCTGCGGCGTGAGCGCGGCGCTCATCGCTTCTTCTCCCCGCTCGCCTTGAACATCTCGAGCATGCGCTCGGTCACCACGTAGCCGCCCACCGCGTTGCCCGCGGCCAGCACCACGCCGATGAAGCCGATGACAACGCCGAGCGTCGATTGCGCCTGGCCGAGCGCCACCATGGCGCCCACCAGCACGATGCCGTGCACGAAGTTCGAGCCGGACATGAGCGGTGTATGCAGGATCACCGGGACGCGCGCGATCACCTCGTACCCGGTGAAGGCGGCCAGCATGAAGATATAGAGCGCCAGGATGCCGTCGATCATGCGATGAGCTTCCGCGTGGGTTCGTGGCGGATCGCGCCTTCGTGCGTGAGGCACGACTGCGCGAACACCTCGTCGTTCCAGTCGATCCTGAGCTCGCCCTTGTCGATGGCGGGCTTGAGGAAATTGAAGAGATTGCGCGAGTACATTTCGCTCGCGTGATAGGCGAGCTGCGCGGGCAGGTTCACCGGGCCCACGATGCGCACGCCGCGGTGCGCGACGGTTTCACCCGCGCGGGTGAGCTCGCAGTTGCCGCCCGATTCCGCCGCGATGTCGACGAGCACGGCGCCCGACTTCATGCGCTCGACCGCCGCGCGCGACACGATGCGCGGCGCCGTGCGGCCCGGCACGGCGGCGGTCGTGATGACGACATCGGCCGCGGCAATCCGGGCATCGAGAACCTCCTGTTGCTTGCGCTTTTCCTCGTCGGTGAGCTCGCGTGCGTAACCACCGGTGCCTTCCGCGCTCACGCCCGTGTCCACGAACTTCGCGCCCAGCGACTTGATCTGGTCTCTCGTGGCGCTGCGCACGTCATATGCTTCCACGACCGCGCCCAGGCGGCGTGCCGTTGCGATCGCCTGCAGTCCCGCGACGCCCGCGCCGATCACGAGCACTGTCGCGGGGCGAATCGTGCCGGCGGCGGTCGTGAGCATGGGGAAGAACCGGTCGAGCGTGCTCGCGCCGATGAGCACCGACTTGTAGCCGGCGATGGCGGCCTGCGAGGAAAGGGCATCCATCGATTGCGCGCGCGAGATGCGTGGCACCAGCTCCATCGCGAAACTCGTAATGCCCCGATCGCGAAGCGCGCGAACCTCGGCGTGGCGCTGATGCGCTTGCATGAAGCCGATGACGACCGCGCCTTTCCTGAGGGCGGCGGTTTCATCGACCGACGGTGGCTGCACCTTGAGCAGCACGTCGGCGCTGCTCAGGACGGATGAGACGGAGTCGGCGAGCTCGACCTTGCCGTAGGCGGCGTCCGGAAACTGCGCGGCGCTGCCGGCCCCGCGTTCCATCAGCACGCGCGCGCCGAGCGCGGCGAGCTTGCCGGCCACCTCCGGAACCAGGGCCACGCGTGTCTCGCTTGGCGCGATCTCGCGAAGCGCGCCAATCACGACTGGCATGTCGCCTCCTCGAAAAACGGGACACCGGTCACGCAATTGTGGCCGACGAGCCACGACCGGGAAATTTTGTCGTTAACTTTGAATGGCTTGCGCCGTTGAATTATTGCATACACCTGCCTTATCTTACACGGCGCTGTAGAAGCGGATTTGCATGAGCAAAGCGGTAACAAGGGTCGTGACAGTTGAGCGGGACGAAGACCGTTTGGTCGTCGCGCCCGCGGGCATGCGCGCGCTCTCGCAGCAGGTGCTGCGCACCGATGTCGCCGGCATGCCGCTCGAGTGGATCGACTATCGCGAGGCCGCGCGGCTCTATCACATGGAGCAGGTCGCGTACTCGGCCGGCAGTCTCCTCTACCGGCTGTTCGGCGGCACGAATGCGCTCAGCGGCCGGCGCACGGTGGTCGACGTTAATTCGATCATCGCGACCGTGGGCCACACGCACAACCCCGGCAACCTGCGCGGCGACTACACGCCGCCGCTCAACAACCAGACGCTCTTCCGCCGCGACGGGCATGTCTGCATGTATTGCGGCATGCGCTTTCCGGCATCGCAGCTCTCGCGCGATCACATCCGCCCGTTCAGCCAGGGCGGTGGCGACACCTGGACCAACGTCGTCGCCGCCTGCCGCCGCTGCAACAACGCGAAGGCCTCGCGCACGCCGGAACAGGCGAAGATGCAGCTCATCGCCGTGCCGTTCACGCCAACCTACGCCGAATACATCTTCCTGAAGGGCCGGCGCGTGCTCGCCGACCAGATGGAATACCTGCTCGCGCACTTCCCGCGCTCGAGCCCGCTGCACGATCGCTTGCAGCGCTGGATGGCCTGAGGCCATACCCCGCCGGGTCTAGAATCCCGGCATGAAATCCGATTGGGCGGACCTCTCCGCAGCGCTCGCGACGGCGTGCGGCGTGCGCACGCACCCCACACCGGCTGCACGTGTGCACGGCGGCTGCATCAACGAGAGTTACCGCTGGGACAGTGCCGACGGCCCGCTATTCGTCAAAGTCGCCGCGGTGCAGGATCTTGCGATGCTCGAAGCCGAGGCGGCCGGACTCGGCGAGCTCGCGCAGGCGAACGCGGTGCGCGTGCCGGCGGTGCGTGCGATCGGCACGGCCGGCGTGCACGCGTTCCTGGCGCTCGAATGGCTCGCACTCGGGTCAGCGACGCAAGCGTCCGAGACGCGGCTCGGCGAGCTGCTCGCCTGGCAGCACCGCGTGACCGCGCCGCGGTTCGGCTGGCATCGCGACAACACCATCGGCAGCACCCCACAGGCCAATGGTCAGGCCGACGACTGGGTGACCTTCTTTCGCGAACGCAGGCTCCGGTTTCAATTCGATCTCGCACGGCGCAACGGGCACGAGGGCGCGCTGCAGCGGCGCGGCCTGGAATTGCTCGAACTTCTGGGCGCGTTCTTCGCCAGCCATCGTCCCGTGCCTTCGCTCCTGCACGGCGACCTGTGGGGCGGAAATTGGGCGGCCGACGCCTCAGGCAATCCTGTGTTGTTCGACCCGGCCGTGTACTACGGCGATCGCGAGGCCGATCTCGCGATGACACGGCTCTTCGGTGGTTTCGGCAACGCCTTCTACACCGCCTATCACGCCACCTGGCCGCTCGACCAGGCGGCCGGCACACGCCGCACGCTCTACAACCTGTACCACGTCCTCAATCACTTCAACCTGTTTGGCGGCGGCTACGCCGCGCAGGCGGAATCGATGATCGCGCGCCTGCTCGGCGAGCTCGGCCATTAGATCTATCGGCGCGCGAGCGCGCACCGACCCGACGGCTGCACGTACCCCCGACGCGCCGCTCAGTGATTTGGAGGCAGGGTCA